>JAENXG010000216.1 GCA_016649675.1 Methyloceanibacter sp. | reverse complement strand
CCCGACGCCGCCTTTGGCGTCGTCAGACCTCCCCACAAGGGGGAGGTTTAAAAAAATGCTCGTCAGTTATCCCCGCCCCTCGCCGCGCGCTTACACTGCATGCATCCCTCGTCCATGAGAACGCGAGCTGCAGACCGTCTGTATCTTGGGATGAGGGTTGCGGCGCCCGAGGAAGGCGCGGGACAGCACGGCCCGAGACCAGCTGCAAGCCGTGCCCTTGCGCCAGGAGTAACGCGATCCGGCCTTGGGGGTCTTCGAACCACACGCCTTGGGTGGAATCCTAAGGTCGTCGGCTTCGCGTCTCGTCCAGAGCGCGCGGCACGGGTAAGCGGTGCTGAGGGCCTGATATCGCCGCATAAGCGGGGCGCCGAGAGGCTGCCCACCAAAAAAACGGATGCGGCCGCTCGGTGCCCCGCAGTCCTCGCCCTCTTGAGAGGGTCGCTCTTTGACAGAACCTCGCGCGGGCTCGCGGCGAGACGGCTCAGCATGCCTGCCACACGGCGAACGGACGACCTAATTTCCGCAGACCTGGGAGCCGGAGGTGCAGACATAAGGCACGGTGATGCCGGTAAAGCAGGTGGTGTAGGTGCGCGCCGTCACGAACGACCCGACGATGGCGTTATTCGAGACCTCGGGCCGCACCGTCTTGAAGAACGGGTCTGGCTTGACCGGATAGGCCTTCATCGAGATCGAGCGCCACTTCTTCTGCGCCTTGAGCTCATTCGCGCTCCGCGCCGCAAGGGCCTGAGACATGCTCAAGGCTTCTCCCTGCCAATGACCGCCATGGGTGGCTGAAACCACTTGGCAATCGGCGAAAGCGGGCCCGACAAGAAGCGGCAGCAGGCTCGCCTGGAGCAGGCTTGCCTGGAACAGGCCTGCCGCTCCAAGGACCAAGACCCTGATCGACCCACGCATAACCCCCTCCCTCGGTTTGAAGGCCTGCAAGCAGGTTTTGCCAAGGTCAAATCGTCAGCGCAATCGTTACCGAAAGAGCACAGCCTGATCTGCCGGCTTGGGGGTAAAATCTGGACCTCACTTTGGGGGCTGACACTGCGATGTGGCCACGGATCACCGTCGTTGCTGCCGTGCTGGCTCTGAGCGGTTGCGCGGCACAACGCGAAGAATATTTTGCCCAGCGCGACGCTCCGGATTTGTCCTTCAAGGGCCCGGTCCGCCCAGTCAGTCTATCTTCAGCGCAGATCAAGCTGGTCCAGAAGGGCATCGCCGCAGGTCTGAAAGACTCGGGATCTCCCAGCTTTGGCCGCAGCTACCGGGCAGCGATGAACGCTGACAGGCAGATCGTGGTCTGCGGCTACGTCAATGGAAAGAGGTTCGCAGGCGTGTTTGCCAAGCCGGCGCGCGGCGCTGCGCAGTTCCTGCCGATCGGGGTCGGCATCGACGACCAGGAGGAGGAGGCCGTCAAGCTTTACTGCCGAGACGATGGCATTTACCTGCCGCAGTGATGGGCCCGCTCTGCCCTCTGGGAGAGCACGCGCGCCATTTTCGATCCGCTATCGCTTCGCTACTTGAGCGCCATGCTTGCGCAAGATCGCGGCGGAAAGCCCTCTCCCACAAGGTAGAGGGGGACTAAACCAGCAGGGCTGTGGAGTCTATTTCGTCTCTTGCGAGGCGGAGAGAGCCCCTGGCGCCTTGCAATCGCCGAACGTGGGCGCGTCGGAATAGCCAAGGCATGACGCCGGCGCCGTATCACTTGGGGCAAGCGCCATGGGTAGCGCCGATTCCTGCCCGGTCACGCAACCCGCAAGGGCGACCGGCAACAATACGATCAGGAGCCACTTCACGTTGCTTTCCCCCTGAAGGATTGGGTTTGGCGAACCATTCCAAAGAGATATTGCCGGAAAAGCCAATTGCAAGGGCTCCAGACAGAGGTGAGGCGTAGCGGCATGGGCTACAAAATATCGCCGCATAAGCGGGGCGCCGAGAGGTTGCCGACAAAGAACAGGATGCGGCCGCTCGGTGCCCCGCTAATCTTCCTTCCAAGGAGGAGCGCTCCTTGACATGCCCTCGTGCGTTCTCGCGGCGAGGCGATGAAGCTTGCTGGGGCTAAAGACGCGGGTCTAGATCATCCACCGCGCCGAGCGCGGCGATGGCGGTGGGTCGTCATAGTCGCCCATTGCAGGCGGTAGTGTCGGACCGATGGCCTTCACCAACGGAATAGGGCTTCGATGAGATCGGGACATCGTTTCGCACTTGCATCAGTAGCGGCGGCAGGCATGGCATTTTTGGTTGGCTTGCTCGCGATTCCTCTCGATGGCCGCGCGGCCACACTCGAACCGGGTCCGTGCCTGAAGCGCCGGATATTAGCTGCGTCGCCGCGGTCAAGCCGCCCCTTCAGCATAGGTCCGCGATGATGGGCAACACGGACAGAGAAGCGAGCGAAGGGCACGAAGGCGGCAATGCCGCAACCGCTTCTGAGCCGGATCTCTGTTAGCTACTAACAGAATTCGTTGGCTCATTTGCAGACAATCTAGGCCGAATCGGCGAGCGTCACATTGCATAAGGTGCAACCGAACCCTCCAAGGCGGTCGCTCAAACAACGCCGCCCGAGTGGTTCTATTTTCAGGAAAGAGAAAATCGCATGATGTCGAAGTCTGAGCTGATTCAGAACATTGCTGATGAACACTCGCTGTCGAAAAAAGACGTAAAGGCTGTCATCGAGTCATTGGCAACCGTGGGCTACAAGGAGTTGAAGAAGACCGGCGCCTTCCTGCTGCCTGGCTTTGCCAAATTCGTCGTCATCAAGAAGCCGGCCACCAAAGAGCGCTCGGGCATCAATCCGTTCACGAAGGAGCCAACCGTCTTCAAGGCGAGACCGGCCCGAAAGATCATCAGGGTTCGTCCGGTGAAGGCCGCGAAAGATGCGGTGTGATGCAAGGGTCAGAGGAATCGGGACCTCAATTTCCCGACAGGGCCGGCGCGCCCTGGCTGCTGGACCGAGGTGGCGGCGAACACTGAAACCCAAGTGGAGTCCGGTTCTGACCCAAAGCGGATATCGGCCCGCTAAGGTCATGTGATAGACTCGCTCCCGTGGCACTCCTCATCTCGCTCCATGTCCTTGCCGTCGTGGTTTGGGTGGGCGGTATGTTCTTCGCATACATGGTGTTGCGCCCGTCTGCGGGGCCGCTTGAGTCCGAGACGCGTCTTGCGCTCTGGCACAGGGTCTTCCGCCGTTTCTTCCCATGGGTGTGGTCGAGCATCGTTGTTCTGCTCGCCAGCGGCTATGGCATGATGTTCCTCTATTTCGGAGGCTTCGCGGGCGCGCGCCTGTACATCCAGGTGATGCAGGGCATCGGCATCGTGATGATGATGGTGTTCATGCATCTGTTTTTCGGACCCTGGCGCCGCTTTAGCGATGCCGTGGAAAGGAAGCATTTCCCCGAAGCCGCCAAGTACCTGGCTCAGATTCGTCGCATCGTCGCGGCCAACCTCGTGCTCGGCCTCCTAACGATAATCGTGGGCGCGAGCGGTCGCTTCTGGTAGAGGTTCCCGGCGAGCCGCTGCAGATGAGAAATGCCGGCTATCGATTCTTAGCTGACGCAAGCCGCAGGGCTTCAGCCCAACCCCTGCCTCGATCTCTGTTGATGCTCGAAACGGACGCGAACTAGCCGCCCCATCCGCTAAGCCCTCGCTGCAGGGCTGAAGCCATTTCGGAGATATCTCGATGAGCTTTAATAGAACAACGCGACCCTATGCCATGCCGAAGGGGAAACGGGTGTTGCTTGGTGAGACAAGAGAAGAGGAGGCCGCTCGACTTGAAAAAGAGATAGCCGCCCATCCTGTGACACGGTGCAAACCTGGCGAGCATAACCCTTCCTCATCTCGGCCGGGTTGGAGCAGAAAGCCGTTCATTTCGCAGGCAGAGCTGACAGTCGCTGAGGGGATTGCGAAGAAGATCATGCGCAAATCCTGATTTCGCGCTTGGCGAGAAGGGCCTGGACCAGCTCGACGTTGCCGTTGCCACAGCTAAAGTCGCCCTCGGGCTTGAAGGCGCGCGAAAGTCGGCCTCAAATCGGGCTCTTAGGCTGGCTGGCGCCCTGTTATTCGCGCCGCACGCCTAAGCGGTGATCTGCTTTATCACCCGCACGATCACGAGCAGGATCACGGCGCCGATAAAGGCGAGGATGATCGCCCCGAGCACGCCGCCCCCAAGCGTCAGGGCGATTCCCAGGAAGGGAAACAAAAAGGCCGCGATCAGCGCCCCCAAGATGCCGACGACGATATCGCCGACCAGACCGAAGCCCGTGCCTTGCACCAATAGGCCGGCGAGCCAGCCGGCAATTGCTCCGATCACCAAGGCGATGATGAGTGCTGTCAGCATTGTGTCCCCCTCCGCTGATTTATCGGTCGTCCAAATTAGCACGAGTCGCCGCGGGGCTTCTTCCGCCTTTGCGCGCACTACCATCTTGATCGCGGCTTCGCGGAGGCTTCCGGAAGGTCATGACGCTTTGCCCTCGGCGCATCAGAGGCCAATGCACGCGTCGTAGCGGT
>JAENXG010000437.1 GCA_016649675.1 Methyloceanibacter sp. | reverse complement strand
TGAGACCGACGTAAAGAGTGAGAAGTTGGCTGCGGCTTTGCGCGCTTGATCGGCGGCTTCTGCCGTGACGGTGGCGTCGACTCCTGCGCTAGTACCAGCAACCGTTGCTGCTCCTACCAACGAAAAAATTGCCGCCATTAACACGGTAGCCAGCGCCCACGCCAAAAAGCCATGGGCCGTGTCACGAAAGAATATCTCGTCGGTTCGAATGCCCACCCATTTGGTACGAAGACGGCCCGTCAGATATCCGCCGAGTGCAGACGACACCCATTGAATCACGACCAATCCTATGGCGGCCGCAACTCCAAACGTAGTGGGCGACGGACTTGAAAATGACCAAGGGCGAACCGTGGCGAGACCAGTCCCGGAGGCTAGGGTGAACAGGATAATCGAGACGCCGATAGCGGCTAGCGCACCGCCTGCAATTGCCGCCCACTCCACTGCGGAAGCGGAACTTTCCACTGCGGGCTCAGCCACCCTTCCAACCTCATTCTTTGATGCGACTGCCATGGCGGCCACCTAATGCCAAAACAGAGCGATGAGGATGATGATCGGAATCGGAACACCGAGCAGCCAAAGAAGTATCGATCGGCCCATAGTCAGCCTCCCTCTTTTGCGGTGACAGAAAACCTTAGAAGGCGAGCAAATGTTCCATCTCTACCGGCGGCTCGTTAGCACCATGTTCTCCAGCGCTCTGCGCCGCAGCTCTTGTGGATCGGTTATTCCCTCGGAAGCCAGAGCGGTCAGCGTTTGGCTAAGCGTGATTTTCAGTTCCTTGGCTTGGTCCCCAGCAGTCGGCACGTGCGCATAGAGCGTCGTGCATACGGCATCGAATGCTTGCACGCAAGCTGGTCCGCAATTCTTCCGTTCCACAAAGGCTACAGAGCTCGGTTCAAGACCTATCTGCGTGAACTGATCCGCGGGGATGTGCGGCCTTACCTGGGTCACAACGGAGAGATGGAACCGAAAGGGTTGCCGATGACACGGGAAACCATGACACGCGTGCGAATTGCCGTACTTATCTATTCGATGGTAAACGCCGTTCTGTTCGGTACAGGTCTTATTTTTGTGCTGACATTGCCCGTGCTGAGCGCTCATTCCGGCTTCTGGATTTCGGTAGTTGTTGTGGCGAGCCTCATTTTGGCAGCGCCCATCGCGTGGTGGATCGCCCCTCGACTGCGCGCCCGCTTTGGCAAAGGAAAAGCCGAAGGAACTCCAACCGCCGGACAGATGTAGGCGCCTCCGTTGGCGGCCTCGTCGGTCGTGAACCATAGTCATGAGTTAGGTGGGTGTCGGCTCGTGGCACTTCGGCGACGTTGAAGCGTCGCGGTTTAATGTCAGGTTCCGGGGCTTCGGACATCAGCGCCTGGCCCGCTAACGTCGCAGACTGACCCGAAGCACTACGGGTAGCGCGTCTCTGCCCGGGCCGGGTTTCAAACCGTGTCCCGGCCATGGCGGTCGGAACTAGCCCGCGACTTGGAAGTTTGCTTTCATCGCACCAGCTCCCCCATGACGCCGGGCCAGGAGGGTCATCGTAAATGAACAAGCTCATCATGCTTGCAATAGCATCAATCTTATCTACTGCATTCGCTTCCGCGGTGCTTGCTGAGAAAATAGCATTCACGGCCGAGCTCAAAGGACCCTCCGAAGTCCCTCCTACCGACAGCACCGGAACGGGCAAGGCTGAGGTGACTTATGACGACGCCAGCAAAATGCTCACCTGGACCATCACGTATTCCGGGCTCAGCGGAAACGCCACCGCTGCCCACTTTCATGGGCCCGCAAAAGAGGGCGAGAATGCTGGTCCGATGGTCCCCATCAAGCAGCTGGACAGTCCGATGAAAGGCTCGGCGACTCTAACCGAAGATCAGTCCAAGGCGCTGACGGGAGGCAAAATGTACTTCAACGTACATACCGCTAAGTATCCGGATGGCGAAATTCGCGGGCAGTTGGCGCCTGCGAAATGAAATTCTCCGTTGGCGCCTGGAGTCGATGACGGGATCACCCAGGAATCCTGATGAGAGCCTGGGCGACCAGCTAATCTCGACAAGGCCAGAGGGGTTCTGGCACGAAGCGGATTAACTTGATGGGCGCGGTTACGTCAGTAACTGGCACTCGGCGGACCAACTCGGCAGCTCACTGTGACTCAGCGATTGGGGCTCGACAGCGGTCCTTTGGTAATTGGTTCTACGATTCACACTTCCGACAATGCTTGCAGTGGACGCCCATCAATAAAACTGCACAGGGAACGTCAGATGGGCTTGGTTGAGATCACATATTTCTCGGACATCTTGTGCATCTGGGCTTACGC
>JAENXG010000342.1 GCA_016649675.1 Methyloceanibacter sp. | reverse complement strand
CTTCGCGCATCGTCAGGCGGCTGCCGTCGGCGTCTGCAAGAATTGTGGGCGCGGTGTCTGCCCAGACTGCGTCAAGGTCGTCGAAGCCGGAATCGTTTGCAGTCAAGGATGCGCTGCCGAACAGGAGCAACTGTGGGAATTGGAATCACCGGGCCCTGAAGCTCTATGGCATCGGCTCGCCGCCCCGGCGCCGCCTCTCGGTTGGCCTTCTATTTCTAGCACCCGCGGGGTTGATATTCTTGGTCTTCGGCGTTGCCGCTTCGATCCTGGTGGGATACGTACAGCTTGTCGACGCCTTTGCCATGACGTTGGGCGGCTTCCTCATTATTGTTGGTGCTTGGTACCACGCTGCCCAGCGAAAACCCGATGTCTGACCGGCCGCTAGGCGAGCTTCCAGAGTCAAGCGAGGGTTTTCCATGAAGTTGATTGCGTGTCGCTGGGCGGCCTGCGCGATTCTCGCTGTGGCTTTGGCGGCATTTGCTGCTCGTCCTGCGGCAAGCGAGGAGGCCGCGCCAAGCAATCCGCCCAAGGCGGTTACCGATGCGGTCGCCGCTGCGTCCACGCCGGATGATCCCGCCAAGATCGTGCTCGGCGCCTACATCAACGATATCCAGGAGCTCGACTTCAAGACCAACAGCTACGCCATCGATCTCTATGTCTGGTTTCGCTGGAAGCCCAGCGACATCGATCCCAGCAAGACGATGGAGTTCATGAACCGCTACGCGCCCGACGACGACGTGCGCAATGAGCTCTACGACAAGCCAAAGGCGATGCCGGACGGCAGCCTCTATGCCATCATCCGCAACCAGGGCCGCTTCTCGACCAAGTTCCAGCTCGAGAAATATCCCTTCGACACGCAATTCCTGTCCGTGCTCATGGAGGACACGATCGCCGACGCGAGCAGCCAGGTCTACGTGCCTGACACCGAAGGCGGGGTCACCATCAATCCGGACATCACCTTGCCGGGGTTCAGGGTCGGCAGGCCGGTGATGCGCATCGTGGCCAAGCCCTATCCCACGAATTTCGGCGATCTTTCCGACCCCGAGGCAACGGCCTATTCGCGCGCGGCGCTATCGATCCCGGTCACGCGCCCGCTGGTCGCCATGTCGATCAAGACCTTCGTGCCGATCGGGCTGATCGTGGTCTGCGCCGCGCTCGTGTTCTTCGTGCGGCCGCGTTACGTCGAGGGCCGCATCGGCCTCGGCATCACCGCGCTGTTGACGCTGGTCGCGCTGCAACTGACCTCGGGCGCAGCGCTTCCGGACGTCGATTATCTGATGATGATCGACAAGGTCTACCTCCTCGCCTACGTCTTCATCATCGGCTCGCTGATGCACGTCGTGGCGACGTCATGGCGGGGCGCCGATGCGAATGCCGAAATCTCCATTTCGCACGGCGACCGGATTTGGGTTGCCGTGCTCATAACGGCCTATATCGGGGCGAATATCGCCATCGCCTGGTCGGCCCTGCGCGCGGGCTAGCCGTCAGGGCGATCCCGGGCGCTGTGCGAGCCACTCTTTGAAGCGCGGCGCTCACGGCCCTTCCGAAATCCGAAAGAATGACTTCCGAATCCCGCCCATACAGCGCTGGCGCGGAAGGCCATAGATACTCGGGGAACGGGCGGACACCGATGGGACGGTGCCGTTGATCCGCGGTTTCCTCGACCGTAAGGTCGCGGCGAAGTGACCAAATGAGGCCGACATGACCGAGCAACGACCGCCATTTCCTCCCTTCACGCTCGAGACCGCCATCGAGAAGGTGCGCAAGGCCGAGGATGCCTGGAACACGCGGGAGCCCGGCGTGGCACTCGCCTATACGACCGATACTGTGTGGCGCAATCGCGCCGAATTCCTCACCGGCCGGGAGGAGATCATGGCATTCTTGACGCGCAAATGGACCCGCGAGCTCGACTATCGCCTGATCAAGGAGCTGTGGACGTTCGGTGGCAACCGCATCGCCGTGCGCTTTGTCTATGAGTGGCGCGACGATAGCGGTAACTGGTTCCGCAGCTACGGGAACGAGAACTGGGAGTTCGCAGCGAACGGTCTGATGCGGCGGCGCATCGCCAGCATCAACGACCTGCCGATCGCCGAGAAGGATCGCAAGTTCCGCTGGCCGCTTGGCCGGCGCCCTGACGACCACCCCTCTTTGAGCGATCTCGGCCTGTAATGGAATCGCTCATGGACGAGACGAGCGCCTACTCTAGCGACGTCGCCTTCACGCCCTCCGTCAAGGCGGTCCAGGCGCGCAAAGGCTCGCGCCGCGGCTATGCCAGCATGGAGCAGCGCGGGTCGTGGGAGACGAGCATCACGCCAGAGCTCGCCCGCTTCATCGAAGGCCAGATCAGCGTCTTTCTCGGAACGGCGAGCAAAGATGGGCAGCCCTATATCCAACACCGCGGCGGCCCGCCCGGCTTTCTCAAGGTGCTCGATGCGAGCACGATCGGCTTCGCCGACTTCTCCGGGAACCGGCAATATATCAGCCAAGGGAATCTCTCCGATAACCCTCAGGCCGTTCTGTTCCTGATCGACTATAGCTTAAAGCAGCGGGTGAAGATCTGGGGAACCGCACGCATCGTCGAGGGCGATCCGGAGCTGATCGCCAGACTGATGCCGGAAGGCTACAAAGCGCGGCCAGAGCAGGTGATCCTCTTCACCGTCACGGCCTGGGACGCGAACTGCCCGCAGCACATCCCGCTCCGCTTCGAGGCCGCACAGGTGGCGGCGATGCTCGCCGAGCGCGAACAGCGGATCAAGGCTTTGGAGGCGGAGCTTGAGCAGCTGCGCCCGGCCGGGAACGCGCGCTAGAGTCTGATCCATTTAGGTTGAAGCGTATCCGGAGTTTCTGAAGTAGTTGGCGCATTCCTGTGGCGGGAAGGCGTCGAGCAGGGTTCCGATACGCTTCCATGTCGTTTCGACGGTTCGCTCGGCGGCTTTTCGCAG
>JAENXG010000312.1 GCA_016649675.1 Methyloceanibacter sp. | reverse complement strand
GCCATCACGCGCGAGGCGATCCGGATCGGCGCTCATGTGGTGTGGATGCAGATCGGCGTGCGCAACGACGAGGCGGCAAGGCTCGCCGAAGAGGCCGGGCTGAAGGTGGTGATGAACCGCTGCCCAAAGATCGAATACGGTCGGCTGTCCGGCGAGCTCAGCTGGGCGGGCGTGAATTCTCGCATGCTCTCCAGCAAGCGGCCGCTGCTTGGCGCCAAGGGTGTGCAGCACCGCGTGCTCAAAGCGGCAGGCGATTGATGCGCGCGGCATCGGCTTTGCTATAGTTCCGCCGAACACCAGCCTCAAAGGAGCTTAAGCGAATGACCGCGGACCGGAAGCCCGGCTTCAACACGCTTGCCATCCATGCCGGCGCCCAGCCCGATCCCGCGACCGGCGCGCGCGCCACGCCGATCTATCAGACTACGTCCTATGTCTTCGACGACGTCGAGCACGCGGCGGCTTTGTTCAATCTCGAGACCTTCGGCAACATCTATACCCGCATCACCAACCCCACCCAGGCGGTGCTGGAGGAGCGCGTTGCGGCACTCGAAGGCGGCACCGCTGGCCTCGCCGTCGCCTCGGGCCACGCGGCGCAGATGCTCGTCTTTCATACGCTGCTCGAGCCCGGCGATGAGTTCATCGCCGCCCGCCAGCTCTATGGCGGGTCGATCAACCAGTTCACCCACTCCTTCAAGAAGTGCGGCTGGACGGTGCGCTTCGCCGACACCACTGACCCGGACTCCTTCCGCGCGGCGCTGACGCCGAAGACCAAGGCCATTTTCGTCGAATCGATCGCCAATCCCGGCGGCATCATCACCGACATCGCCGCGGTCGCCGCCGTCGCCAAGGAAGCCGGCGTGCCGCTCATCGTCGACAATACGCTGGCGACGCCCTATCTCATCCGACCCATCGAGCATGGCGCCGACATCATCGTGCATTCGCTGACCAAGTTCCTCGGCGGCCACGGCAACTCGATCGGCGGCGCGATCGTCGATTGCGGCACCTTCGATTGGCTTGCGAGCGGGAGGTACCCGACGCTCTCGGCCCCTTGCGAGAGCTACCACGGCATCACGCTCGCCGAGACCTTCGGCAATTTCGCCTTCGCCATCGCCTGCCGCGTGCTCAGTTTGCGCGATCTCGGTCCCGCGATCTCGCCGTTCAACGCGTTTCTCATCCTCACCGGCATCGAGACGCTGCCGCTCCGCATGCAGCGCCACTGCGACAACGCGCTTGCCGTGGCGACATGGCTGGCACGCCACCCCAAGGTGGCGTGGGTCAATTATGCGGGGTTGGAGGACAACAAATATTACGCGCTTCACCAGCGCTATTGCCCGCATGGCGCGGGGGCGGTGTTCACCTTCGGGCTGAAGGGCGGCTATGAGGCTGGCATTGCGCTTGTGAGCAACGTCAAGCTCTTCAGCCATCTCGCCAATATCGGCGATACGCGGAGCCTGATCATACACCCCGCCTCAACCACCCATCGCCAGCTCACTGACGAGCAGCGCGTGCGCGCCGGCGCCGGAGACGATGTGGTGCGGCTATCGATCGGCTTGGAAAATGTCGACGACATCATCGCCGATCTCGATCAGGCGCTCGCCGTAGCGTGAGTTTGCCTTGCGGGCGACGCTAGGTGGCTCGCAACCCAAAAATGATAGACGCCGGCGGCGAAGACGGCGATAGCGCCAGCTTGATGGGCGAGGCCGAGCTCGATGGGCACGGCGAGAAGCAGCGTCCAAACGCCGAGGGTGGCTTGCAGTAACGCAAAGACGGCGAGCGTCACGCCGCTGGCGATGAGGGGTTGGGGCTTCCGCGACAGAGCGAGCCACAGACCCTGGCCGATGCTTGCTACGACGACCGTATAGCCGAGCATGCGGTGATCGAACTGCACGGTCAGCTTGTTCTCGAACAGGTTGAGATACCAGGGCGAGGCTTCGCCGAGCCCGTTCGGCACAAATGCGCCGTTGATCAGCGGCCAGGTGTTGTAGCCGAACCCCGCATCAAGGCCCGCCACGAGCGCGCCGGCGAGCAGCTGCAGGAAAATGAGCGCGAGCATGCCCGCTGCGACCCACATCGCCGCGCGCCCACGCGACGCCGTGCGGCCTGCCGGCGTCTCGGCGCCGAGACCGAACAGGAGCCAGAGCGTGTAGCCGAGGATCGAAAGCGCGATGCCGAAATGGGCGGCGAGCCGGTATTGGCTGACATCGGTGCGATCGACGAGCCCGCTTTTCACCATGTACCAGCCGACGGCGCCCTGGAGGCCGCCGAGCACAAACAGACCGATCAGCCGTGGCAGAAGCGGGCGCGGGATGTAGCCGAGAAGCCAGAAGCCGACGAAGGGCACGAAGAAGACGACGCCGATCAGCCGGCCGAGAAAGCGATGCGCCCACTCCCACCAATAGATGGTCTTGAACTGATCGAGGCTCATGCCCCGCTTGAGCTCGATATATTCGGGGATCTTCTGATAGGCCGCGAACGCCTTTTGCCAATCGGCCTCAGAGAGGGGCGGCACGGCGCCCATGATTGGCTTCCACTCGGTGATGGACAGTCCCGAATCGGTGAGCCGTGTCGCGCCGCCGACCAGGACCATGGCGACGATGAGAAGGGCAACGACGCCGAGCCAAAGCCGGAGCGCGCGGACATGCTTGGCCGGCATGGAGGCGGTGTCGCCCCGAGGGGCGGCAAGGATTTGGGCTCTGGTCGAGGCCATGGGAAGTCTGATAGCGGGGCTCGCGGTCGAACTCAATCTTGTCCGCCCTGCCCCATTGCCGCAGATGCTAGAGTCCAATGATGCAAGCAAGGACACGCAAGCTGATCGGCACCATCGTGCTCTTGGTCTTTCTCGTCGTTTATGCCGGGGCGGTCGCCGCGATCAGCGCGGGCCGCATCACGCTCGCCCCGCCCTGGGCGCAGCTCGCCTTCTTCGTCGTGGCTGGTCTGCTGTGGGTCATTCCCGCAGGGCTGCTCATCGGCTGGATGCAGCGGCCCGACGGCCCCACCAGCCTCAAGCGGCGTTGACCTGCTGGAAGCGGTTCCACAGGGCAAAGGGCGCACCCGACAGATAGAGCGCCGTATAGGTGAGCGACTGATACTCGCCGTTGAGAGACACCCGCGGGAGAGCCATCAGGTGGCGCCTGTGGGCCGGGAACAGCATGCCTTTCCGCGTCGTCACCGCCGTCTTGAAGCCCACCTCCTTCGCCAACGCGAAGTCGCGTCTCCCGGCGCTTCCAGGATCGCCATAGGGATAGGCGAAATGGACGGGCCGCACCCCTAGCTCCCGCTCGATGCGGTCGGCGCTGCCG
>JAENXG010000540.1 GCA_016649675.1 Methyloceanibacter sp. | reverse complement strand
GCATCACTCGAACGCCGACGTGAGCGTCTGGAAACGGCTTTACGGCCTCGCCTTCACCTGGCGCGCTCCCGCCCCGGCCGAAGCTCGATAAATGAAGAAGCCCCGGACACGGGGGAGCGCCGGGGCTTCTTCGGGTTCCTTACGGGGGGAACCTGTGATGGGGAGGGAAAGACCCACCACAGAGCGCCATAGCACTTCCAGTTTCGCGCTCATTAGGCCTTTCGCCGCATTTGGTAAAAAGGGGCGCCGGTCGAAGCCGACCCTTCACCTTCAAAAAATGACGGATAATGACGGCATCGCTTGCTGCAACCAGTGCAAGCAGCCTCTTATCGAGATCGACAATCGCGGCGAACGTCTCTAACCGGGTGTCTGACGTGCAATCTCTGGACGGCCCCTGACGATAAGCGGTGGAAAAGACTGTCCGAGGAGGGAGCAAAAGAAAAGGTGGCCGCCCGCTGGGCGCGCCACCTTAAAGTGTTTGGCCATTGGCTCCTCCTGTGAGGTGTTACCTCTACGGTTACCTACGGAGGGGGATGGCTAAGGCTTCAAGGCGTTAAGCCGTTGAACTGCCTGGTGATCCATCCTCTTGCCTTGATCGTTGGCCCATAACCTTGAGACACTGGATCACCTCCTTTCGTTTGTTGCTGGAAGCGACCCATATAAGGCGCGGCACGCGAAAAGGGAACAGGTTGTGCTATTTCGGGGCGTTGAACGTCCGGACCGGCGACTGGGTGCCGTCCACATATGTGAGTTGCACCGACATCGAGGCGGTCTTCGGCGGCACGCTCATGTAGATCTTGGCCTCGTAGGGCACGCTGTTCGGGTCGGCGGGATCGCACGGCGGCAGCTCGAACACCTTGTCTACCGCCCCGTCATTGTAGCCGTAGCGGACTTGCTTGATCCCGCAGCGATAGGTGATGAGCTGGGTGAAATAGACCTTCATCCCCTGGAACTCGCGAAACGCGATCCAACTCGTCCAGAATTGCTCGAGCAGGGACTTCTGCTCGCCCGCAAGCGCGCCGGTGGGATCGAAATTGATGGGGAACACGTCGGCCTGCTCGCCGCGCTTGTCGCGCCAGGTGACGTCGATCGTGGTCTTGCCCTGGTCTGGCGGCATCTCGAAATAGGTCTTGGGCATGCGGCCGCCGGTGCGCTGATCGAGCGCATCGATGAAACCGGGATCGGTGAAGGTCCCCTTGTCCCCGACGCGGTAGCCGAACTGGGTGGCGGCCTCAGGCAGCGACACGTTCACCATCCAGCCGCTGTTCGAGCGGGTGAAGCTGGCGAGCGGTTGCGGGCTCGTCGGCAAGGCCGCGACCTTCTGCTCCTGCTGCGGCAGCACGCTCTCGCCGCCACCCTCTTGAAGCTTGGCTACATTGCCTGGGGCGCCAGAAGCCGCGCCGTCGGGCGAAAGGTAAAGGTCGCCGACGATCTGGTCGTAATAGGCCGGCACCTGGACGTGGTCGACCTTGGCGGCAAGCTCGCGCACTTTGGCCTGCGTCTTCTTGGCGATTTGCACCATGGACTGGCCGGGCGTCTCCATCTCGGTGAGCAGCGTGCGCGTGAACACCGAGTTCGGATTGGAGTCGGTGTCGCTCAAGCGGTCGAGCGCCGACTGGCCTTGCCCCGCTGAGAACAGCACGAACATGCCTTCGGCCGGGTCCATGCGGGTGAGCCCCCGCG
>JAENXG010000382.1 GCA_016649675.1 Methyloceanibacter sp. | reverse complement strand
TGGCGAAGACGCTTGTGTTGGCCGAGGGATTGAAGAAGTTCACGCCGGCCGAGACTTCACCCCACACATCTCGAAGGTTGTCTTCAAGATGGTCCCGAGCAGCAGCGATGTGCGGTCGGCGCGGACGGCGCGCGGGAGACCTGGCTGGACTTGCTGATTATGTCGGCATGCAGATTTGCTGCGCCGAGTGGCGCCGCCGCGTGGACTAAAGTCAGTCGGCCGCGCAGGATTCCGCGCCGCGCCAGACGGTAGTGCGGCCTTAAGGGGAGCAACTAGTGCATTTCGGCCACAGCTTCGGGCGATTCCGTAGAATTACTAGGTCGCGACATCCTGGCTCGGATGTCATCGCGCCGGAGCCCATTGCTGATCCAAGTCGGCGGTTACTGGACTCCCGCCGTCGTTGGAACGACCTCGGTCGTCGGCTCGACGTGGCTCTTCACATAGGAGCCTGGGGCATCCTCGATGGGTTTGAGCGGCCCGGTCGATGGATCGCGCGCCGGCACCTTTTCGCCCGAATAGGCGGCAAGCCACGCCGCCCAATCTGGCCACCACGAGCCCGCCGTCTCGGTGGCCGTAGCCATCCACTCCTGCAGAGAGCTCGCGGGCGCTCCGGACCAATATTGATATTTCTTCTTAGCCGGCGGATTGACCACGCCGGCAATATGACCGGACCCCGCCATCGCATAGCGAACCGGTCCGCCGAACAGCTTGCTGCCGCGGAACACGGACGATGCCGGCGCGATGTGATCCTCCTTGGTGAACAGCTCGTAGATCGGGATGGTTACCTTGCCAAGATCAAGCCGCACGTCGCCAAACTGCATCTCGCCCTTGCTCAAGCGGTTCAGATGGTAGAACTCGCGCAGATAAAAGGCGTGATTGGCGGCAGGCAGCCGAGTCGAGTCGGCGTTCCAGAACAGGAGGTCGAAGGGGAACGGCTTCTTCCCGAGGAGATAGTTGTTGATGACGTACGGCCAGATGAGATCGCGCGGCCTCAGCATGTTGAACACCGCCGCCATGCGCGAGCCGTCGAGATAGCCCTGCTCGGCCATCATCTCCTCGAGCCCTTTCAGCTGGGCGTCGTCGATGAAGATGAGGAGGTCGCCCGCCTCGCTGAAATCGACTTGCGCCGCGAGAAAGCTCGCCGAAGTCACGCGGTTGTCGCCCTTCGCCGCCATATAGGCGAGCGTGGAGGCGAGCAACGTGCCGCCGACGCAATAGCCGAGCGCGTTGATGGTGGGGCTGCCGGTCTGGCGGATGACGGCGTCGATCGCGCCAAGGATGCCCTCGCGCATGTAGTCCTCGAAAGTTTTCTGCGCGAGCCTGGCATCGGGATTGACCCAGGAGATCAAGAACACGGTGAAGCCCTGATCGACCGCCCATTTGACGAACGACTTCTCCGGCACGAGATCGAGAATGTAGTACTTGTTGATCCACGGCGGCACGACGAGGAGCGGCCGCTCGTACACCTCGCCAGTCGTTGGTGTGTATTGGATGAGCTGGAGCAGGTCGTTCTGGAACACGATCTTGCCCGGCGTGATGGCAAGGTTCCGCCCGATCTCGAAGGCGGACAAGTCCGTCTGGCTGATACGCAGCAAATCCTTCGATTGCTGGAGGTCGTTCACGAAGTGGGTCATGCCCTGCACCAGGTTCTCGGCGTTGGTCGCCAAGGTGGCGCGGACCACTTCGGGATTGGTGAAGGCGAAATTCGAGGGCGACAGCGCGGCGGACATCTGGTTCAGGTAGAAGAGCGCCCTCTTGCGTGTCTTCTCGTCGACGCCCTCGGTATTGCGGGTGAGGTCCTCGGCCCAGCGCGAGGTGATGAGATAGGACTGCTTCCAGAAGTCGAAGAACTGGCCGTTCGACCAGTCGGGATCCTTGAAGCGGTTGTCGCCGGGCTCGGGCACGACGACGGGCTCCACCTCCTCGCCGAAAAACCGGCGGAAGGAGCGGCCCCAAAGGTCCGCGTAGCTCTGGAACAATTCACTCTGCGCGGTGGCGAACTTGCTCGGCTCGCTCACCCACTGCCGCGCGATCTCGCCCAGCGACTTCGCCGCCTCGCCGACTTCAGAGGCCATGCTGTAAGGGCCTTGTCCGTTGGATCGCTCGGCGAGCGTCGAAAATGCTTTGGCCCCCTGGTCGAACAGCCGCACCATGTTGCGGGCAAGGACGTCGAGCTGATCGATTTGAAATTTCTCCGCCTCAGGTTTTTCGAGGTCTTTATTG
Organism: Methyloceanibacter sp.; assembly: GCA_016649675.1. Taxonomy (GTDB): domain Bacteria; phylum Pseudomonadota; class Alphaproteobacteria; order Rhizobiales; family Methyloligellaceae; genus Methyloceanibacter. The sequence goes on along the minus strand of JAENXG010000382.1, from coordinate 402 downwards.
CGTTCCTGCATCAATTTGTCCTTGTTTTACCCCCCAATTAACCTCGCTGAAGCCACCTTGGGGAAGGACTCTGGTTTCCCCGGCGCCTTTCGCGCAAAGATTCATTGTGCTATGCAATATAGCAAGTGACGGGGAATGCCAATCGTCACGGAATCAACAAGAACAGTCTAAAGACCGAAATGCTGCGCATGTGCCTGCGATTGGCTATACGCCTTCTTGCCGTCCTGCTCCCGGCGGGGCTTGGCGCTTGCGCCGACACCATGACCGCAGGCCAGCCGCTGGCAAGTTCGACTGAGCTTTTGCGCGACTACGACAAGACCTTGACCAAGACCGAGCAAAAGGCCGTCATCACCGAGCTGAAGAACGATCAGGCGAAGGCGGCCAAGGTGGACAGTGCAGCGC
>JAENXG010000475.1 GCA_016649675.1 Methyloceanibacter sp. | reverse complement strand
GATTCAAGGCATCGTCATCGAGCAGGTTTGATTGGGGAAGGGCGCCATTCCAATGCAAGGCTCCCTCGTCCTCATCGCTGCTCTCGTCGCTGTCGCGCTGGTTTTCGATTTTCTCAACGGGCTGCACGACGCGGCAAACTCGATCGCCACGGTGGTCTCCACGCGTGTGCTCTCCCCCAGCATCGCCGTCATCTGGGCGGCCTTCTTCAACTTCATTGCCTTCCTGTTCTTCGGCTTGCATGTGGCGCAGACCATCGGCACCGGCCTCATTGCCCCCGAGGTGGTCGACACGCGCGTCATCTTCGGCGCCTTGATGGGCGCCATTACCTGGAACCTGTTCACTTGGTGGGGCGCGATTCCCTCGTCGAGCTCCCATGCTCTGATTGGCGGCCTGGTGGGCGCCGGCACCGCCAAGAGCGGCCTCAGCGCCGTCGTCTGGCCCGGGATCATAAAGACCGTCGGCGCCATCGTGTGGTCGCCGCTGCTGGGGTTTGCTCTGGCGCTCCTGCTATGGCTGGCAGTGGCTTGGCTCCTTGTCCGCAGCACGCCGTTTGCCGTCGACAAGAAATTTCGCGTGCTTCAGTTGGGCTCGGCGGCGCTCTATTCGATCGGGCACGGCGCCAACGACGCGCAGAAGACGATGGGCATCATCGCCGGCCTGCTCTACGCGGAAAATCTGCTGGGCGCGGACTTCTACGTGCCGTTCTGGGTCGTCCTGTCGTGCCAGGCGGCGATGGCGCTCGGCACGCTGATCGGCGGCTGGCGCATCGTGCGGACAATGGGCTCGCGGATCACGCGGCTGCGTCCCGTGCAAGGTTTCTGCGCCGAGACGGCGGGTGCGGCGACGCTCTATTTGGCGACGGCGCTCGGCGTGCCGGTTTCGACGACCCACACCATCACCGGCGCTATCGTTGGCGTCGGCGCCGCGCGGCGGGTCTCGGCCGTGCGGTGGGGCATCGCCGGGAGCATCGTCGTGGCCTGGGTCATCACGCTCCCTGCCGCCGCGCTGATCGGCGCAACCTTTTACGCCTTGGCAGCGGCGGTGCTGTAGCGTTCGCAATTCTTATTTGGCGCGTCGGGTCACCGCATAGCCATATTGAATGGGCCAGCACGGCTCGGCTCCGAGCGTTGCTTCCGCCGCGAGCGCCCAATAGGGCTTCCGCAACAGCTCGCGGCCGAGCAAGACGAGATCGGCATGGCCCTCGGTGATGATCTGATTGGCCTGCTCGGTCTCGGTGATCATGCCCACGGCGGCGGTCCTGATCTTCGCCTCCTCGCGGATGCGGTGGGCGAAGGGGACCTGGAAGCCTTTGGCCACCGGGATGTGGGCCGTCGGCACCAAAGCCCCCGACGATACGTCGATGAGGTCGATGTGCAGCTCCTTGAGGCGCTTGCAGAACGCGACCGATTGCTCGATGTCCCAGCCGCCATGGACCCAATCGGTGGCGGAGATGCGCACGAAGACGGGAAGCCCGTGGGGCAAGCGCCGCCGTACCGTCTCGGCCACGCGCAAAGGAAGGCGCATGCGGTTCTCGAGGCTGCCGCCGTAGAGATCGCTGCGAAAGTTGGCGAGTGGCGACAGGAATTCGTGCAGCAGATAGCCGTGCGCCGAATGGATCTCGATCACCTTAAACCCTGCCGCGAGCACGCGATCGGCGGCGGCCTCGAAGGCGGCGACGATGCCGTCGATGCCGGTTCCATCGAGAGTGATGGGCGCCGGATCGCCTTCATTGAAGGGGACCGCGCTCGGCGCCACCACCGGCCAGCCGCCTTCGTCCTCCTTCAGACGCCGTCCGCCGCGCCACGGCAGATTGCAGCTTGCTTTGCGCCCGGCATGCGCGATCTGGATGCCCGGCACGGCGCCCTGGCTCTCGACGAACCGCACGATGCGGGCGAGCGGCTCGATATGCGCGTCGCTCCAAATGCCCATATCGCCGGGCGTGATGCGGCCGTCGCGCGTGACGGCGGTGGCCTCCACCATGACGAGGCCCACCCCGCCGGCCGCGCGGCTGCCGAGATGCACAAGATGCCAGTCATTGGCGAAGCCCTCCTGCGCGGAAT
>JAENXG010000319.1 GCA_016649675.1 Methyloceanibacter sp. | reverse complement strand
GCGCAAGCGCTCGCCAGCTAACCGAGGAATGGCGGAACCAAATATCCGAGTTCTAGGAGGGCGTTTAGTCTCAATAGGCGGACAGCGGAAGTCGGAAGGCGCGAAGTTGGCTTGCCCCTCCGGACCCGCCTGAGCCGATTACTGTCGCGAGCAAGCCCCGAAGTTGCAAACCAAGGCGGTTGCGGGCCCCCGCAAACAGTGAGCCGAAGCCTGGGTGCCGTGTCTTTGCCTCCTTCCACCGGCAGCGCGACGCTGCCCCGGAAGCCGGTCCGCACCGAGGCCTGCTCCGCACCATTTTTCGCCGGATCGAAGTGGAACTTTCGTGCATTTTTTTTGTTGTGCTGTCTCTCACGATGAAAGGCGGAGGCAATGGATAAGGACCGGGTCAAAGGGTCAGCGCAGCAAGCCAAAGGCGCTGTCAAGGAGGCGGCTGGCAAGGTCACTGGCGATGCCAAGCTACAAAGCGAAGGCAAAACAGACAAGGTCGCCGGAAAGATACGTAACGCGATTGGTGGGTTGAAAGACTCCCTTCGCGGCAAGTAGCACCGCGGCCCTCAGCATTGAATCAAGGCGTCACCTTTTCTGCCCACACGGAGATATAAAATGAAGATGTTTGCATCAGCGACCGCTATCGCCCTTCTACTCACGAGTGCTGCCATAACGACCCCTGCCGTAGCCGCTCAGGAGAGCGGTCAACTCATGACATCGGTGCCCGGCGATGCCCTCCCGGTTAGTGAGTACTACAAGGAGGACGTCTACGATGCGCACGACAGCAAGATCGGTGACATTAGGGATGTGCTGCTTGAAAAGAGTGGCCAGGTTGTTGCCGTCATATTGGGGGTCGGTGGGTTCCTTGGCATCGGCGAAAAGGACGTGGCGGTGCCCTTCAACGCCATCCGCGTAACGGAGAAGGACGGCAAGCGCTATCTGGTGATGGACACCACCAAGGAAGCACTGCAAAGCGCCAGAGGTTACACTTACGACCGGAACAAGGGCGCGTGGGTGCCTGCGACGAAGTAGAGCTAATGGCGCGGGTTGCGGCGTAGCGTCTGCTATGCGCCAGCTAGTCGGAACTGCGGCGAATCATTTAGCCAACAACCACGCCGAGGCCAAGCGCCAGGATAACCGACGCGGCGAGGTTGTCTTTTTATCGCCTCTTCGGCGTCATGCGCCGCGTCGGCCGCGACGGGGAGGACTATTAAGCCCACCCATATCGGCGTGGATTCCAAAGGAATCGAGTTCGGTATAGGTGGTTGCGAGCCCCCAGCCAGCGAGTCGAGGGTTTTCTGGCTCTCTCCGGGCCTTCGGCAAACAGTGCGCAAGAAGCCCGGAAATGCGCCTCCCAAGTGGCTGTGCCGCTGCGGCAAGCGAGCCGAGAGACGTGGTCTGTGCGATTTCCCGTTCATTTTCTTGATTCGATCCTCGATGACCATTGAGTTCTGCGAGGTTTGGCTGACGTCACGACACCCGACGAGCTGGTCCGGTTCGAGCCATAACCGCACCCGCTCTTGCAAGCGCGCTTTGCTGACCGTGGACCTACCCCGCGTCGCAGTTCTACAATTGGGAGTAGCGCATTGCCGTAGAATGAGAGAGGCCGCATGATCGTATTTCCCCGAGGCGAGGTCAGAACGTGGAGCGATCTCACTCCGGGAGCTTTGTTCTGCGTTTCAATCAGGGGCGAAACACACTTAGCCGTGAAAATTCAGGCGGGCGATAACGAATTTCATTGCGCCGTCTTGACGGGATTGCCGCCTCATTGCGTAAGGGAAATCGTAGTTCAGGACTCGGTTCTCTACTTTTTTCCAAATAGCAAAATAGTTCCAGTCGGTAGACGCCTGCAATTCAGCGCTGATGGTCCGCGGCTACAGCCGGGCGCGCTCCTTCAGAGTTCCAAAGGACTTTTCCTCCTACTTCAGGCGGATCAAACCACATTCGCGTTCGCGGTCCAGGATGGAAAGATTCAAGAGGTGGGCCAACCCTATGTAGTCATCCAGGAGTGGAAGATTGTCCTTCGGGGTCTCGACGAGCACGAAGTCATTTTCGAATGGCCAGATAAGAAGCCCTAGGTTGTATGCTCCGGACTGGAAACGAAGAATCATGGGCACATTCGCTACACTGGTTGGCCTCGCTGCAGCGATCTGCACGACGGGAGCCAACTTGCCGCAGCTAAAGAAGGCCTGGAGTACTGGTCAGACTGACGACATTTCTCTCAACATGCTCTTGGTGCTCTCCTGCGGCTTAGCGCTGTGGGTGGTTTATGGGGTGCTGAAAGGGGACATCGTCATTATTCTCGCCAATGCTATTAGCCTGGCGTTGCTTGCTGCGCTTTTGTGTTTGAAACTGCAGGCTCACTCCTGACCGTCGACCAGCTCAGGCAACAGGGCCGCGCCGCCGGTCGCGTAGCTTCCAGTCTCAACTACGACAATCTCGCGCGGAGCTTCGATCTCAACGGCGGCGAGATCGGGGCTTATGCCACCTATCTGAATGGCGGCCTGTTCGTCGACACCTTGTTCAAGGCGGACTTTCTCACCTTGGATTCGAAAGCTGACTTGGGCTTCCCGGGCAGCATCAACTCCAACACCTTCGGAGTGCGTACCGACACCGGCTACCGCTTCGGCGGCTTCCACGGTGGTCCCTTCATCGAGCCGCTCGCCACCATCGCTGTGGCATGGGCTGATCTCGATAGTTTCTCACTCGGCGGCAATAGAGTGTCTTTCGACAATGACCCCAATGTGCGAGGCCGCTTAGGCTTGCGCTTAGGCACCGACTATCCCGTGTGGACCGGCACCACGATGGAGCCCTTCGTCATCGGCAGCGTGTGGGGGAACCTGTCAGGGGACAATCATGCCACCCTTACCTCGACCGGCACTGACTTCGAGTTCACCGACAATGTCGACAATGCATGGGGCGTCGTCTCGACCGGCGTGAACTTCTTCAACACGTCGGCCAACACATCCGTCTTCGCCAAGCTCGACGTCACCTTCGGCGACAACGTTGACGGCTTCGGCGGCAAAGCCGGCATGCGGGTGACCTGGTAGGTCTTAAGTCCGCTTCTGGCACTAAGCGGACCAACTCACTGGCTCGCTTGTACGTCCGCAACTGACCCAAACCGGACGTAGCTACCCATTTCACGACCGGGGGAATCCAATTTACGGGATATGTCTCGCCCATTGAGCAAGAAGGCGCTGCCAAAAAAAACGTATCGCGACATTATGGCCG
>JAENXG010000455.1 GCA_016649675.1 Methyloceanibacter sp. | reverse complement strand
GCAGGAGTGCGGGCGTCGATGGCCACCGTCATCGCGGTGACGAGCTGGCCTGGATGCTTGGCGAGATGGGCCGCGTCATAGGCGCGGGCCCAACATCCGAGCCAGGGGTCCTTGGCTTCCTCGGCAGCGACAGCGATCGCCGGCAGGCCTCCGAGCAGCAGCATCAGTAGAGCCACGAACCCCAATCGCATCATTTCCCCCTACTCCGTCGCCGCGCTTCGCCCGATCGCGCCTTGCCCGAAGCGCCGCTCGATATAGTCGAGCACCATCTGCTTGAAATCCGCTGCCGCCCCGGGCCCTCGGAGCGTCGTCACCTTCTTGCCGTCGATGAACACGGGCGCTGCCGGTGCCTCGCCGGTGCCCGGCAGCGAGATGCCGATATCGGCCTGCTTCGATTCGCCCGGCCCGTTGACGATGCAGCCCATCACCGCAACGGAGAGCGTCTCGACGCCGGGATAGCGGCGCTTCCATTCCGGCATCTCGGCGCGGATGAAATCCTGGATGTCGCGGGCAAGCTCCTGAAACGTGGTCGACGTGGTCCGCCCGCAACCGGGGCAGGCCGCGACGAGCGGCACGAAGCTGCGGAAGCCCATGCTCTGGAGCAGCTCCTGCGCCACCTGCACCTCGAGCGTGCGGTCGCCGTTCGGCTCTGGCGTCAGCGAGATGCGGATCGTGTCGCCGATGCCCTGCTGCAGAAGCACGGACAGCGCGGCCGAAGAGGCGACGATGCCCTTGGACCCCATGCCCGCCTCGGTCAGCCCGAGATGAAGCGCGAGATCTGAGCGGGCGCCGAGCATCGAATAGACGGCGATCAAATCCTGCACGGCGCTGACCTTGGCCGAAAGCACGATGCGGTCGGGCTCCAGCCCAAGCTCGGTGGCGCGCTCGGCGCTGATCAACGCCGACTGCACGATCGCCTCATGCATCACCTCGCGCGCATCCTTGGGCTCTGGCAGACGCGCGTTCGCGTCCATGAGGCGCGTGAGCAAATCCTGGTCGAGGCTGCCCCAATTGACCCCGATGCGGATCGCCTTGCCGTGCTTGAGCGCGATCTCGACGATTTCGGCGAACTGCCGGTCGCGCTTCTCCTTGAAGCCGACATTGCCGGGGTTGATGCGGTATTTGGCGAGCGCCTCGGCGCAAGCCGGGTGCTCAGCGAGCAGCGTGTGGCCGTTATAGTGGAAGTCGCCGATGAGCGGCGCCTCGATGCCGAGGATGTCCAACCGCTCGCGGATATGAGGGACCGCGGCGGCGGCCTCGGCCCGGTCCACGGTGATGCGCACGAGCTCTGAGCCGGCGCGCGCCAGGGCGGCGACCTGGGCTGTCGTTCCGGCCACATCGGCGGTGTCGGTGTTGGTCATCGACTGCACGGCGATGGGGGCGTCGCCGCCGACGATGACGTTTCCGATGGTGACCGGGATCGAACGCCGGCGCGTGAGCGTGTCCATGGCTCAAGGATACAGCAGATTTCTGCGAGGCGCGCCAGCGCCAGTACCCAGGGCTTGCGAAGCCTTCAAGCGCGCCAATCTCCGCCCTTTCCATACCCGGACGACGGCCTCGCCCAGAAGCGCCGCAGTCAGCGCTCCCGCCGCCCCGCTCAGCGCGGTCGGGAGGTCGGGGATGCGATCGACGGTCAAGCCTTGCAGGCCCTCCATCAGCGCGGCGAGCGCCATGAGCGCTCCCGCCACGACGAACGGCCGGGGCCAGGCGAGACAAATGATGGACGTCGCGGCGAAATAAGCGAGGAAGTGCTCGGTGAGCCAGTGCAGCCCCAGCCTGATCTGCCAAGCAACGGGGACGAGCGAATCGGCCGCAATCGCCGCGACCAAGACGGCCCCGCAAGCCGCAAGCCACCGTGAGAAGGATGGAGACGCCATCTCCCAACAACAGCGCTACCCGCGCCCAAGCCGAACAACCTCTGCTGTCATGGCCGGGCTTGACCCGGCCATCCACGTCTTGGTCCTCACTTCGCTACAAAAATCGCGGATGCCCGGCACTTCGGCCGGGCATGACGATTGAGGTTATGTCGCCTTGAACTCAACGGGCGTCAGCGCCCTAAGCGTCGCTGACTAAGCCGACAGCGCGGCGGTGAGCGTCTCGATATTGTTGCGGAACATGTCGAGATAGGTGCCGGCCGGACCGTCGGGGGGCGACAGGGCGTCGGTATAGAG
>JAENXG010000189.1 GCA_016649675.1 Methyloceanibacter sp. | reverse complement strand
TTCCGGCCGTTGGGGGGCGGGGCTTCCAAGCGCTTAAGCCGCGCGCGCAGATCAAGCCGTCAGGTCAGTTCATGAACACGAATTTTCGTAACTTTGCCATCTGGGTGTTTATCGGCCTCCTCCTGGTCGCGCTGTTCAACCTGTTCCAGAGCCCGGGCGTCCATGTCCGCGGCAACGAGATCAGCTTCTCGCAGATGCTCTCCGAGGTCGAGAGCGGCAACGTCCAGGACGTGACCATCGCCGGCAGCCAGATCACCGGTCACTTCACCGACGGCCGCAACTTCCAGACCTATGCGCCGAACGACCCTAACCTCGTCGACAAGCTGAACCAGAAGGGCGTGAAGATCACCGCCAAGCCGTCCGAGGACGACGTGCCGTCGCTGCTCGGCGTGCTCGTGTCCTGGTTCCCCATGCTGCTCCTGATCGCGGTGTGGATCTTCTTCATGCGCCAGATGCAGTCGGGCGGCGGCCGCGCCATGGGCTTCGGCAAGTCCAAGGCGAAGCTTCTGACCGAGCGCCATGGCCGCGTGACCTTCGACGACGTCGCCGGTGTCGAAGAGGCCAAGGACGATTTGGAGGAGATCGTCGAGTTCCTGCGCGATCCACAGAAATTCCAGAAGCTCGGCGGCCGCATCCCGCGTGGCGCGCTTCTCGTCGGGCCTCCCGGCACCGGCAAGACGCTGCTTGCCCGCGCCATCGCCGGCGAAGCCAACGTTCCCTTCTTCACCATTTCGGGCTCCGACTTCGTCGAGATGTTCGTGGGCGTGGGCGCCTCTCGCGTCCGCGACATGTTCGATCAGGCGAAGAAGAACGCGCCCTGCATCATCTTCATCGATGAGATCGACGCGGTCGGCCGCCATCGCGGCGCCGGCCTGGGCGGCGGCAATGACGAGCGCGAGCAGACGCTGAACCAGCTCCTCGTCGAGATGGACGGCTTCGAGGCGAACGAGGGGATCATTATCATCGCCGCGACCAACCGGCCCGACGTTCTCGACCCTGCGCTGCTGCGGCCAGGCCGCTTCGACCGCCAGGTGGTGGTGCCGCGTCCCGACATCATCGGGCGCGAGAAGATCCTGAAAGTGCATGTCCGCAAGGTCCCGCTTGGGCCGGACGTGGACTTGCGCGTCATCGCGCGGGGCACGCCGGGCTTCTCGGGCGCCGATCTCGCCAATCTCGTCAACGAGGCGGCGCTGCTCGCTGCGCGGCGCTCCAAGCGCCTCGTCATGCAGGTCGAGTTCGAGGACGCCAAGGACAAGGTGATGATGGGCGCCGAGCGCCGCTCCATGGTGATGAACGAGGAGGAGAAGACGCTGACCGCCTATCACGAGGGCGGACATGCGCTGGTGGCGCTGCATCAGGCGGCGTCGGACCCCGTGCACAAGGCGACCATCATCCCGCGCGGCCGTGCGCTTGGCATGGTCATGCGGCTGCCTGAGCGCGACATGCTCTCCTACACCCGCGCCAAGCTGAAGGCCGACATCACCGTCGCCATGGGCGGCCGCGTCGCCGAGGAACTCGTCTTCGGCTACGAGAAGGTCACCTCGGGCGCCTCGTCCGACATCAAGATGGCGACCCTGCTCGCCCGCGCCATGGTCACCCAGTACGGCATGTCCGACAAGCTCGGGCCGCTCGCTTACGGTGACAACGAGGAAGAAGTGTTCCTCGGCCACTCCATCGCGCGGACGCAGAACCTCTCCGACGAAACCCAGACCATCGTCGATGAGGAGATCCATCGCATCGTCGACGAGGCCTACGAGGGTGCGCGCAAGATCCTTCAGGAGAATTTGAGCGATCTGCACGTCGTCGCCCGCGGGCTTCTCGAATACGAGACGCTGTCCGGCGATGAGATCAAGAACCTGCTCAAGGGCAAGCCGCCGGTGCGCGAGTTCGTGGCCGACGTCCCGACACGGCCGGGCTCGGCGTCAGCCGTTCCCACTGCCGGCCGGGGCAAGAAGGCGCCGCCTGAGCCGGAGCCCGATACCGGCGGTATGGCGCCCCAGCCGCAAACCTGAGCTCGCGCAGTTGCATTTTTCACCGATTGATGCCCGGCCTTGTGCCGGGCATCTCCGTTTGCGGCGATAAGTGCAACCATGCCCGATTCCCGGAAAGTCATTTGCAAAGGCTTCGTGCTAAGCCGTGAGCGCCATGGCTGATGCGAAGCTCTATCTCAGACCCATCGGGCTACTCTATGGGGCCACCGCCGAGGCTGCTGTCGCCGATCGCCTCGCGCTGCCTTTGGCAGGCGACGGAATCGCCTTTGCCGCAGCCGAGCTCATCGAAGGCAGACCTGGCAACGCCAGGAAGCGGCTTTTCACCGCCCGTGCGCTTGCCGACTCTGGGGACGCCGATCTCAAATCCTTGCTCGAGCGGGTTACGGCGAAGCGGCCCCCTTTCGCGGGTCTTGCGCTCGATCGCCCCGCCCTCATGGGCATCGTCAACGTCACGCCGGATAGCTTCTCCGATGGCGGCCTTTACGACACCAAGGAGGAGGCGATCGCGCACGCCGCAGAATTGGCGAGCGCCGGCGCGGCCATCATCGATATCGGCGGCGAGTCGACGCGGCCCGGGTCCAATGCGGTGGACGAGGCGGACGAGCTTGCCCGTGTGGTCCCGGTCATCCAAGGGCTGAGAGGTCTCCATGCCGTCATCTCGGTGGACACGCGGAAGGCCGCGATAGCGAGAGAAGCGGCATCCGCCGGCGCTGCGATCCTCAACGACGTGTCGGCTCTCACCTTTGATCCCAATAGCTTGCCGGTCGCGGTTGAGACGGCGCTCTGCGTCGTTCTCATGCATGCCAAGGGCGAGCCCAAGACCATGCAGGACAACCCCGTCTACACGGACGTCGTGCTCGAAGTGTTCGACTATCTCGAAGAGCGCATCGGAGCGGCAGTCCGGGCGGGCATTGACCGCGCGCGCATCGCCGCAGATCCCGGCGTCGGTTTTGGCAAGACCATGGCGCATACCCTCGCCCTCCTTGCCAATCTCAGCCTGTTTCACGGGCTCGGCGTGCCGCTTCTCGTCGGCGCTTCACGCAAGCGCTTCATCCAAGGGATTGCCGGCGGCGAGCACCCCGGCACCCGCGAGCCTGGGTCGCAGGCGGTTGCCATTGCGGCTGCGGCGCAAGGGATCCACATCCTCAGGGTGCATGACGTGGCCGCCAGCCGCCAAGCGCTCGCTGTCTGGCGCGCCAGCGTCTTAGGCACTGAAAATTAACGCCGATTCATAATCGGCAAAGATCCCTTCTGGTGTAACTTTTGCTTACATTTTTTGAACCCAAGGGTGCTACACGAGGAGCATAATCCCATGAGGCGCCAGTCCGACCGTACTGCGAGACAGGCACCGAGGGGGAATAGACCGGGGGGCCTCAACATGGCTCGCAAGTTTTTTGGCACGGATGGCATCCGTGGCAGCGCCAACACCTATCCGATGACCTCGGAGGTGGCGCTGAAAGTGGGCATGGCCGCAGGCAAGCTCTTCTCCAACGGCTCCTATCGCCACCGCGTGGTGATCGGCAAGGACACGCGACTGTCCGGCTATATGATCGAGTCGGCGCTCGTTTCCGGCTTCACCGCCGTGGGCATGGACGTGTTCCAGCTAGGGCCCATGCCGACGCCCGCCGTCGCCATGCTGACCCGCTCGCTCCGCGCCGATCTCGGCGTGATGATCTCGGCCTCCCATAACCCCTATATCGACAACGGCATCAAGCTGTTCGGACCCGACGGCTACAAGCTCTCCGACGAGAAGGAGGAGGAGATCGAGGGGCTGATGGGAGGGGACTCCTCGGAGCTGCTCGCACCCTCCGAGACGATCGGCCGGGCGACCCGCATCGACAGCGCGCGCGAGCGCTATATCGAGTTCGCCAAACGCACGCTGCCAAAGAACATCCGCTTCGACGGCATCCGGGCGGTGATCGATTGCGCCAATGGCGCGGCCTACAAGGTGGCGCCTGAGGCCCTGTGGGAGCTCGGGGCCGAGGTGATCAAGATCGGCGTCGATCCTAACGGTTTGAATATCAACAAGGATTGCGGCTCCACCGCGCCTGAGGATCTGATCCGCAAGGTCAGCGAGGTGCGCGCCGATATCGGCATCGCGCTCGACGGCGACGCCGACCGCGTGGTCATCGTCGACGAGAGGGGACGCATCATCGACGGCGATCAGCTGATGGCGGTTATTGCCGAATCCTGGCTGAAGCGCGGGCGGCTCGCCGGCGGCGGCATCGTCGCCACGGTGATGTCCAATCTCGGGCTCGAGCGCTACCTCGAGGGGCTCGAGCTCGGTCTTGCGCGCACCCCTGTCGGCGACCGTTACGTCGTCGAGCATATGCGCCAGCATGGCTACAATGTCGGGGGCGAGCAGTCTGGCCATATCGTGCTCTCGGACTACTCGACCACCGGCGACGGGCTCGTCACCGCCTTGCAGATCCTCGCCGTGGTCGCCCAGAGCGGCAAGCCCGTCAGCGAAATCTGCAATCGTTTCGAGCCCTTGCCGCAAATCCTGAAGAACGTCCGTTACAAGAACGGCGGCCAGCCCCTCGACAATGTCGCTGTGCGGAGAGCCATCGACAGCGGCAAGTCGAAGCTCGGCAAATCGGGGCGCCTCGTCATCCGCCCCTCGGGCACGGAACCCGTGATTCGTGTCATGGCGGAAGGGGACGACGAGAAGCTTATTAAGACAGTCGTTTCGGACATCGTCCACGCGCTGACCGACGCCGCGGCTTGAGCCTCCCGGCGCGGGGCGCCTCACGCACCAAAAAGCCTGGTTGTTCAGCCGTTTGACGGCTGCTCAGAGGCGCTTTGCGCTGGGCTTCCCTCAACCGGAGCCCCCGCTCCGGCACCCCGATTAGGGGTCCATTAACCATTTCCCTTCGATAGTCCCGAAATGAAACAGCATGCGTGAGGTGAGCCTTCCGAAGGCTTTATCGCCGGCTGCAGTCAAAGGGGACAGACATGGGACAGACACGCT
>JAENXG010000257.1 GCA_016649675.1 Methyloceanibacter sp. | reverse complement strand
GGTCGCGGCACGCTGATGGCCGACGCGCTCCGCGCCTTCCGGAGCGTGCCCAAGTTCCTGGCGAGCGTCACCGTTGCGCTGGTCGAGACGAGCCCCGCGCTGCGCGCGGAGCAGCAAGCGGCGCTCAAGAGGGCACTCGCGCCGGTCCAGTGGTACGAAAGAATCGAGGACGTGCCCTCAGGCCCGCTCATCCTCCTCACCAACGAGTTCATCGACGCCCTTCCCGTGCGGCAGCTCGTGCTTCAGGGCGGCGTATGGCGCGAGCGCTGCGTCGCCATCGGACCCGGCGGCGCCTTCGTCTTCACGGCGGGGGAAGCCGTACAAGGCGATATTCTGCCGCCGGCAGCGCTCGACATCGACGCGGCCGACGGCGCCATCATCGAGACGCGGCCGGCGGTGGCGCCCCTCCTGTCGACGCTTGCCGCGCGCGCAGGCCACGCACCGCTCGCCGCCCTCATCGTCGACTACGGCCATGCCGAGACCGGCCTGGGCGATACGCTGCAAGCCGTCCATCGCCATCGCTTCGCCGACCCGCTCGCCATGCAAGGCGAGGCCGACCTCACCGCCCATGTCGATTTCGCCGAGATCAAGCGGGAAGCTCACGCACTCGGCCTCACCGTCTATGGGCCGATGCTGCAGGGCGAATTCCTGCTCAAGCTCGGTCTTGGGGCAAGGCGCGACCGCCTGCTTCAGCAAGCCCGCCCCGATCAGCAAGCAGCGATCGTGTCAGGCGCTGCGCGGCTCGCCGATCCGCGCGAGATGGGACTTCTGTTCAAGGCGCTTGCGCTTGCAAGCAGTGGGCTTGCGCCGCCGCCGCCCTTCGGAGACATTTAGTCGTCACCTCGCCGCCCCCATGGTTACACCCGACAAGATGCGGTTTTGCGCTTCAAGCCTCGAGGCCATCGAGGGCATCCGCCATGGATTCTTCACCCGCCAGGGGGGAGTCTCGGGCGGCATATACGCCTCTCTCAATTGCGGCCCGGGCTCCAGCGACGACGCGGCGAGCGTGGTGGAGAACCGGGCGCGCATCGCCGAGATCCTTGGCGTCGAGCCGGGCCGTCTGCTCTCGGTCTCGCAGAAGCACAGCGCCACCGCCGCGATTGCCGAGACGCCCTGGGAGAGAGGCCAGGCACCTGAGGCCGACGCCATCGTCACCGCGACGCCAGGGCTTGCCGTCGGCATCCTCACCGCCGATTGCGCGCCGGTCCTGTTCTGCGATGGCGAAGCGCGCGTGGTCGGCGCGGCGCACGCGGGCTGGCGGGGGGCTTTGTCCGGCATCGTCGAGGCCACGGTCGCAGCCATGGTCGAGCTCGGCGCCAAGCCTGAACGCATTTCTGCCGTAATCGGCCCCGCCATCTCGCAAAAGGCCTACGAGGTCGGCTCCGAATATCTCGAGCGCTTTCTTGCCGAGGAGCCGGAAAGCTCGGCCTTCTTCATCACCGATGAGGGCTCCGGAGAGCCGCATTTCGACCTTTCCGGCTATGTTGGCGAGCGGCTGGCGCGAGCCGGCGTCGGCGCCATCGCCGATCTTGGGCTCTGCACCTACTGCGAAGAGACGCGCCTCTTCAGCTATCGCCGGTCCCAACACCGTGGCGAGAGCGACTACGGGCGTCAAATTTCTGCCATCCTGCTTGCCTGACTAGCATTCACTATGAGTGGCATTGGGCCCAAGACCGCTCCACGCTTCAACTGGACGCGAACGGGCGGAGGCAGGTAAGCTGTTGTCCTGGAGAGGGTTGGGAGTCCCGTCACGGCAGTTTTGTCGTGAACGGTGCTGTGCGGCCAACAGAGGGAGTGTTTTGTTGGGCGCGGACTCACGACACGTGCGCGGCCTGCTCAGGCGTATCGCATCGACGGCGCTCGCCGCCCTTGTGCTTGCCTCTCTCTCCGCCTGTGGCGGCGGCTCCGGCGGCCCGAGCGGCGGTTTCCTGAGCGGTGCGACAAGCCTATTCGGCGGCTCGACCAAAGTCGCGGTCGCTCCCATCATCGGCACCCCGCCACAGGTGGCGCAGGACCTGACCGATGCTCTGGTGGCCGCCGGCAAGGATCGCCGCCTCACGCTCATCCCGGGCACGGGCAAAGCCAACTACACCTTGCGCGGCTACCTTGTCGCCTCGAGCGAGAAGACCGGATCGAAGATCTCTTATATCTGGGACGTGACGGACGCCCAGGGCGCGCGCGTGACGCGGGTCTCCGGCGACGAGGTCATCGCCGGCCGCTCGGGCGCCGATCCTTGGAGCGGCGTCGACAGTGCCGCGATCCGCAGCATCGCCGGCAAGACCACGTCCCAGCTCGCCGCGAGCCTGCCGAAAGGCGGGGGCGGCGGCTCGACCACTTCGGTCGCAGCGGTCTCGGAAGGGAGCCCTGCCGCGACCAGCTCAGCACCGGCTGCAAGCGCTCCGGGCGTGAAATATGCCGGCGTGGTCGTCGCTCCGGTGGCCGGCGCTCCCGGCGATGGACAGAGGTCCCTCACGACCGCCCTGAAGAAACGCCTCTATGCCGGCGGCGTTAAGCTTGCCAACGGTCCTGCCGTCAACGTCTATACGGTGAAAGGCAGCGTCGTCCTGGGTGATGCCAGTGGCGGGAAGCAAAGCATCCGCATCGATTGGCTGGTGCTCGACCCGAGCGGCAAGCGGCTCGGCACGGTGTCGCAGCAGAACATGATCCCCAAGGGCGCGCTGAACGGGCCATGGGGCGCTATCGCCGATGCCGCGGCGGGCGCCGCGGCCAGCGGCATCATCAAGCTCCTCCCCAAATCCAGCTGACCTGATCCACAGGCTTGACGCGCGGCGCGAGTTTACAGCGCCCCTGACCGCTTGTTACAAGCGCGCGTGGCGCGGGCGGAGACGGCCGGCCTTTTTGGCTAAGCTCGGTGGTCGAGGAGCGATCCGATGAAACTGGTTGCGGGCAACGGCAACCGCCCCCTCGCCGAGGCGATCGGAAGCTACCTCAAGCTCCCCCTCGCCAGATGCGTCGTCCGCCGCTTCGCCGATATGGAGATCTTCGTCGAGGTGCAGGAGAACGTCCGCGGCGAGGACGTGTTCGTCATTCAGTCGACGTCGGCTCCCGCCAACGATCACCTGATGGAACTCCTCATCATCATCGACGCGCTGCGGCGCGCCTCGGCGCGGCGCATCACCGCCGTCATTCCCTATTTCGGCTATGCCCGCCAGGACCGGAAGCCCGGACCCCGCACGCCGATCTCGGCCAAGCTTGTCGCCAATATGATCGTCGAGGCCGGCGCCGATCGCGTGCTCACGCTCGACCTGCATGCCGGCCAGATCCAGGGCTTCTTCGATATTCCGACCGACAATCTCTTCGCCGCCCCGGTCATGGTGCATGACATCAAGCGCCTCTTCCCCACCGACAATCTCATGGTGATCTCGCCCGACGTGGGCGGCGTGGTGCGCGCGCGCGGGCTTGCCAAGCGCATCGATGCGCCCTTGGCCATCGTCGACAAGCGCCGCGAGCGGCCGGGCGACTCAGAGGTGATGAACGTGATCGGCGACGTCACCGGACGCACCTGCATTCTGGTCGACGACATCGTTGATTCCGGCGGCACTCTGGTCAACGCCGCCGAAGCTTTGCTCAATCACGGGGCGACGCTGGTCACCGGCTATATCAGCCACGGCGTACTGTCCGGCGGCGCCGTCGCCCGCATCATGGCCTCGCGGCTGAAGGAGCTCGTCATTACTGACTCGATCCTGCCGAGCGAGTCGGTGAAGAACGCCCATAACATCAGGGTGCTGCCCATTGCGCCGCTGCTCGGCGAGGCGATCGCGCGCACCGCCGAGGAGCAGTCGGTCTCGAGCCTGTTCTATTAGTGCCGAGAGCCAGCCGCGCGCCGGCTAGTGCCCGCCCTCATATTTGAAGGAGACTTTGAGCTTGGTGCGGTAGGCCTCGACCTTGCC
>JAENXG010000387.1 GCA_016649675.1 Methyloceanibacter sp. | reverse complement strand
GCCGTCGCCGCTGGCGATTTCCGGGGCAGCATGAAGTTTGGCAGGCGCCGTGCTGGGCAACGTCTGCGGCAATTGCAGATTGCCCTCTTCGTCCCGCACCCTGAACAGCCAGCCCATCGCGGGCACGAGCAAGAGATCGGGCACAAAGCGTACGGCGAAGACGCCGAGCCGATTGAACCAGCCCGGCACGATCACTTTCTTGCCGCGCATGAATTGCCGATAGGCGAGGCGCGCGAGATCCTCGCTGGTCATCGCCGGCAGGAACACGAGGTAACGAGAATTCTGCGCGCCGGCCTTGGCGTGCAAGCCCGTGACGGTGGTGCCCGGCGCGAGCACAGAGACGCGCACGCCGGTGTACATGGTCTCATAGGAAAGCGCACGGCTCAGCGACAGCACGAAGGCCTTGGTGGCGGCGTAGGTCGCCTGGTAGGGCACCGGCATGAAGCCCTCCATCGAGGCGACGTTGAGCACCCCGCCGCGGGCGCGCGCCAGCATGCCGGGAAGGAAGCGGAGCGTGAGGTCAACGACCGCGCGCACGTCGAGATCGACCAGCCGGCGCATTGTGGCGACGTCTTGATCCTGGAAGAAGCCGGCCGTCATCATCGCCGCGTTGTTGACGAGAATGTCGGCGTGGAGCCCGAACCGCCGCAGCGCCTCTTCCACGCCGGCACAGCCTTCGGTCGTGCTCAGGTCGCAAGCGGTGAACTTCACCTCGACGCCGTGGGCCGCCGCGAGCTCGCGCGCGGCCTCGGCGAGATGCGCCTCGTCGCGGGCAACGAGGAGGAGCGTGTGACCGCCCCGAGCGAACTCCTCTGCGAGCGCCCGGCCGATCCCTTGGGTCGCCCCGGTTATGACGACGGCAGGGGCGGTCGGCTCGCTCTTATTGTTAATGCCGTTCATCGTCGACCTAACTGTAACATCCACGCAAAGTCCGCCCCGGTCATGCTCTAGCATACCCTCCGACAGGGGCGCATGCCCTCCTCCTGGAGGCATCTGGTGGCGAATTTCCGAGGCAGCAAGGGGTCTGGGAAGGCTGGGCGGCGGCGATTAGAATGAGCTGGCTCGTGCCTTCTACGCACGAGCGTCATCGGCTTCTTGCAGAGAGCCTTGGAAATGGTCTCCACTCGGTCTTTGTACCTTCCATTCCTGCTGGCGCTCGGTCTCGTGCTCCATTCCGGCGCTTCGACTGCGGCACCAAGCCTCGCCGAAGCCATCAAGCAGGCTGACGCCAAATATCTCGACGTGCCCGATGTCACACCCGCTGATACGGCGCCGAAGATCGAGGCTGGCGGCGGCGAAGAGGCCGCGACGCCTGGCGCGCAGGAGATCTCAGAAGGCACGCTGAAGGCAACGCTCAGCTATATCGAAGATAAAAGCACGGAAGGCGACGTCACCCGCGCGCCTGTCGTCACAGTGTTCGCCGACGGCAAGGAGGTCGCCAAGCTCGAAGGGGACAGCGGCGGTTCCGCCGATCCTCCGGTGAGCGTGCAGATCGCCGAGCTCGATCCCGGCAATTCCAACCCGGAGGTGGTGGTCTCGTTCTATACCGGGGGAGCCCATTGCTGCTCCGACACAAGCGTGGTCACGAGCAGCCCCGACGGCTCGACCTGGACCACCATCGATGTCGGCGAGTTCGACGGCGGACCCATGCTCGCCACCGATCTCGACGGCGACGGACGCTACGAGTTCGAGACCCGCGACAACGCCTTCCTCTACACCTTCGGCTGCTATGCCTGCTCAGAGGCTCCGCTCGAAGCGATCGCGATCGAGAACGGCGCCGTCAAGAACGTGACGAGCGAGGGGCGCTTCAAGCCGGCGCATCAGGCGTGGCTTAAGTCCATGATCGAGAACGTGCCCGACGAGGACGTGAACGGCTTCCTTGCCGGCTATGTGGGCGAGAAGATCCTGCTCGGCGAGGGCAAGCAGGCCTGGGACCTGATGCTTGCTTATTACGACAAAGCCTCTGATTGGGGGCTTGAGGTCTGCGATCAGCCGCTCAATCAGGAGGGGGACTGCCCCGGGCAGGAGGTGAAGCTCACCTTTCCCGATGCGCTCCAACGCATGCTTAAGGAAAATGGTTATAAGATAGAGAATTGAGCCCGCGGCCTTGGTTTCAGGCTGGAACCCTTGAGGTCCGGGCCCCGTTGATATGACCGGGCCCCGTCAAGGGGCCGGTCAAGCGCTCTCTTGGCGAGGAGTAACGAGTATGGCACCCCGCGCTTTTTGGACAGGCCATTTGCGGCTTTCCCTGGTCAACATCCCGGTCAAGCTTTACCCGGCAACGTCCTCGGAACGGCGCGTCGAGCTCCACCAGATCCACGAGCCATCGGGCAAGCGCATCCGCTATCAGAAGGTGGCGCCGGGCGTCGGGCCGGTCGAGAACGAGGAGATCACCAAGGGCTACGAATACGAGAAGGGCAAATATGTCCTGATCGATCCCAAGGAGATCGACGAGCTCAAGCTCGAATCGAAGCAGACCATCGAGCTGGTCAGATTCGTCGATGAGGATGCCATCGACGCCCGCTATTACGAGACGCCCTATTACCTCATGCCCGACGGCGAGATGGCCGACGAGGGCTATGTCATC
>JAENXG010000114.1 GCA_016649675.1 Methyloceanibacter sp. | reverse complement strand
GCGACAACGTGACAGCAGCCCCCACGACCGCATCAATAAACTGCGAGAAACCCCATGAGCGAGCCGCACGCGCGCGCCAAGGCGAGGACATTATCCATATGGAGGTGGGCCCGCCGGCGACGGCGTGACGCCACCCCGACCTGCGCCGCGGATGCTGCGCGCCGCATCGAAGAACTGGCTCAAAAGCAGAGAGGGAAGCGCAGGCTTCGCACTTCCTCATTGATTAGCGCCATTGATTAGCGGCGCCACCAGCCCTTGCGGGGGGGAACTGCCTCTTGCTCCACTTGGCTTTCGACTCTCGCCGGCGCCGGCTCTTCCCGCGCCGAGGTGACGCCGGCAAACATGGGCTCGGTGTCTCGCCTCGGGTGCTCGGTGACCTCGCGGCCGAATTCCTCGTCCCGCTGCGGCTTGCTCTCGCGGGCAGCACCGTTCTGCCGGTCTTCACGCGGAGAAGGCGAGCCGGCCTCGCCGGCATGAGGCTCTTGGCGCGACGTCTCGCGGGGGCCCGTGTCGGCGCGCATGTCGCGCGGCGCCTCCGTTTCACCGGGAGCGCCCGGTGGCCGTTGGCCTGACCGTCCGCGGCGCCCGCCGCGGCGTCCTCTCCGGCGCGGTCCCTTGCGAACTTCCGCGCCCGGCCCGGACCCGGCTTCTGGGCTTCCGGCCTCCTCGGCCATGCTCTCGGCGATCGGCTCTTCGTCCTCCTGCTCGGGCGCCTCGCGGGGGATCGAGCGATGGACCTCGGCGCCCCCCTCAGGATGGCGTTTCCGCCGCCGCCGTCTTGAGCGGCGTCGGGTCTGGTCGCCTTCCCCCTCGGCGGCCTCCGCAGCAGCAGGGGCAACGGACGGGGAGGGGGCGGAAGCAGAATCGGAATCAGAATCAGAATCAGAATCGGAAGCCGCGGGCGCCTCATGATGATGCGCCCAGTCCATATGCACCACGGCGCTCCCGCCATTCGCCATCTCGCCTTCCGCGGCGCGCTCGATGACGAATTGCGAGACATGCATCTCCTCATCGGCGGTGACCGTGATGGGAATGCGATAGCGCAGCTGGATGTCGTTCAGATGCGCGCGCTTCTGGTTGAGGATGTAGAGGGCGACCTCGACCGCGGTGGTGGCGACGAGCGGCACCACGCCGTCGGTGATGAGACGGTCCTCGATGGAGCGCAGGATGTCGAGCGAGACCGATTCGATGGAGCGCACGATGCCGGTCCCCTGGCACATGGGGCAAGGCTTGGTCGAGCCTTCGAGCATGCCCGGCCTGAGCCGCTGGCGCGACATTTCCATAAGCCCGAAATGGCTGATGCGTCCCACCTGGATGCGGGCGCGGTCGTTGTGCAAGGATTCCTTCAAGCGCCGTTCTACGAGCCGGCTGTTGCGGCGCTCGTCCATGTCGATGAAATCGATGACGATCAGGCCCGCGAGGTCGCGCAAGCGGAGCTGGCGCGCAATCTCCTCGGAAGCTTCGAGGTTGGTCTTGAGCGCGGTGTCCTCGATATTGTGCTCGCGCGTGGCCTTGCCGGAGTTGACGTCGACGGCGACGAGCGCCTCGGTCTGATTGATGACGATATAGCCGCCGGACTTCAACACCACCTGCGGCGAGAACATCGCCGCGAGCTGGCGCTCCACCTGATAGCGGATGAAGACGGGCTCGGGCTCCTTGTAGGGCTTCACGTTTTTGGCATGGCTCGGCATGAGCATGCGCATGAAGTCCTTGGCCTCGCGATAGGCCTCGTCGCCGGCGACCAGAACCTCTTCGATGTCCTTGTTGTAGAGGTCGCGGATCGAGCGCTTGATCAGGCTGCCTTCCTCGTAGACGAGGGCGGGCGCCGTCGACTTCAGCGTGAGGTCGCGGACGTTCTCCCACAGCCGCAAGAGATAGTCGTAGTCGCGCTTGATCTCGGTCTTGGTGCGCTGGGCGCCGGCGGTGCGGATGATGAGCCCCATGCCTTCCGGCACTTCGAGCTCGCCCGCGATCTCGCGCAAGCGCTTGCGGTCGGTGGGTTGGGTGATCTTGCGCGAGATGCCGCCGCCCCGTGCCGTGTTGGGCATGAGCACGGTATAGCGGCCGGCAAGCGACAGATACGTGGTGAGGGCTGCGCCCTTATTGCCGCGCTCCTCCTTCACCACCTGCACGAGAATGATCTGGCGCCGCCTTATGACCTCCTGGATCTTGTAAGGCCGTCCGCGCCGGCGTCGCGCCCGCTCGGGCACCTCTTCCAGCGCATCCTCGGAGCCCACGGATTCGACAGTCTCGGCGCTCGCCTCGCCATTGCCTTCCTTCATGGCCACTGGCTGGCCGACGGTCTCTGCCGGTTCGGCATCGTCCTCGTCGTCCTCGTCGTCCTCGGTCGCGCCTCGCGTCTCGGTACGCTCGATCGTTTCGATCTCGGCCTCTTCGGCCCGCTCCACGGACTCCGAGACCTCATGGATCAGGTCGGAATGCTCGAGCGCGACGACCGCGCCGCCCTCGTGGGAGACGGTCTCGCCGTTCTCCTCGAGGGAATCGGGCCTGTCGTTGCGCTCAGTTGCGGCAGCCGACGCTCCCGCACCCTCGGGGCGCGGCATATCCTGCCGCGGCAGCCCCTCATGGCGTCCGCGTCCGCGTCTACCCCGCCGCCGGCGACCAGCCGCGGCGTCGTCCTCAGCCGCTTCCTCAGCAGAGGCGCGGCTTTGCTCCGCGGCCTCCTCGTCAAGCAGGGCTTGACGGTCGGCGACCGGGATTTGGTAATAGTCTGGATGAATTTCGGCAAAGGCTAAGAAGCCGTGGCGGTTGCCACCGTAATCGACAAAGGCCGCCTGTAGCGACGGCTCGACGCGGGTGACTTTGGCGAGATAGATATTGCCGCGTAGTTGCTTCTTATTCGCTGATTCGTAGTCAAATTCCTCGACGCGATTACCCTTTACCACGACGACCCGGGTTTCCTCCGGGTGCGCCGCATCGACTAGCATTTTGCTTTGCATGTTGAGTGTTCTCCGCCGCGCGGGACGGGAAGGGCGGGAAGTTAGACCGCCGCACTGGGCCCAGGGCCCGCGCGCGCCAATGACCAATAGACCATGATTCGCTGCGACGACCCATGAGCGGCCTGATAGTTTGGCCGCCGGGCACGGCCATCGCTGGCCGGCACGTGATCAGTGTCTGTGGCAAAGCCCGGCAATTTCCGTGGCTTAGCCGAATGCTCTGGCCGTGCATCGCAGTCCTCACCACCGCGTCTCAGAAGCGGCTTGAGAAGTTTCCAACTGACGGCCGTCTGTCACCTGACCGTCGCTTCTTTCTGCGTTCTGGCCGTTCGAATAAGGCCTGACGCGAAAAACAAATTCGGCCCGTATCGCCGTTTGGCGTCCAAGGGCTCAAGGCTCCGAAGCGAGCCTGACCCTTATTACGGGGTTGGCGGGAGATTTGGCAAGCCTCTAGAGGAGATTCGCCGCCAAAGGGTCACAAGAGTCGCTTAACTAAGCGTGGTTAGTATTTGGGCAAGTTCGAGCCATTTTTGGCGCATCGCGGGCCACGCGGTGCCCGCCCGGCGCCCGGCGCCATTAAAGAAATTCGCTTAATCGTTAATCGAGTGGGGGGACGATGCGAAGAGTGCGTGCCTTGGTAGCGATCGCGCCGGCAGGGGCCATTGCCTTTGCGCTGACGGTCGCCTCCGTCGGCCTTTTGGGCTTCGCCGCCTATGCCGGTTCGACGCCTGCGGTCGCCAACGACGCGCGCGTCGCCGGCGACCGGGAACGCACGCGCTTCATCGCCGATCTGTCGAAAAAGGTGGACGTCCACGTCTTTGCCCTCGGCAACCCTTACCGGGTGATCGTCGATGCCCTCGACGTGAACTTCCAGATGCCCGATGGCATCGGCAAGGAGAAGAGGGGCCTCGTCACCGCCTACCGCTACGGACTGTTCGCGCCGGGGAAATCGCGCATCGTCATCGACGTGAGCGGTCCCTTTCTCATCGACAAGGCCTTCGTGCTCGAGCCCCGCGACGACCAGCCTGCGCGCCTCGTGATCGACCTCGTTCCGACCGACGAGAAGACGTTCCTTACCAAGCTGAAAGAGGCGAAGCCGCCGCAGGCGCAAGAGGGCGGAGCGGGCGTTCCGCCGCAAGCCGCATCGCGGCCCCCCGACGCAAAGCCCGTGGTGGTGCTCGATCCGGGTCACGGCGGTGTCGATCCCGGCACGAAGAGCGAAAGTGGCATCACCGAGAAGGACGTGGTCTTGGCCTTGGCCAAGGCGCTCAAGGCCAAGCTCGACGCCGTGGGACGCTATGAGGTCTATCTCACCCGCGACAACGACACGTTCCTGCCGCTGCGCGAGCGGGTGGAGTTCGCCCAGAAGAAGGGGGCAGGGCTCTTCCTCTCGATCCATGCCGACTACTTCCCCAAGGAGATCGACAAGGCCACCGGCGCCACCGTCTATACCTTGTCCGAGCAGGCCTCGGACGAAGAGGCGAAGGAGCTTGCCACCAAGGAGAACTTCTCCGATGCGCTCGCCGGTGTCGAACTGCGGGACGATTCCGACGAGGTGGTGGCGAACATCCTGATCGACCTGGCGCAGCGCGAGACGCAGAACCGGTCGGTGGTGTTCGCCCGCTCCATCGTCGGCGAGCTTGCCGGCAGCCTGCACACGAAGAAGTTGAGGTCGGCGGGCTTTCGCGTGCTGAAGGCGCCTGACATCCCCTCCGTGCTGCTCGAGGTCGGCTTCTTGAGCAACCCCGACGACGAGAAGCGGCTCACCTCCGACGTCTGGCGCGACCGTGAGGCCGACCAGATCGTCGGCGCGATCGACACCTATTTTGCCAAGCGCGTCGCGCGCGTGCCGTTCTGAGATTCACCGACCCTTCCGATCCTCCCCGCTTTCTCTCGATTTTTCGGCGACGGCAGCTTCTTGTTGCCATAATCTTGGCTAGGGTTGCCTCGGGTGCCCCGCGCGACTAGAACCGGGGACGGGACGGGTCTGAATCATGGACATTACGGCTCCAGTCAAGCCGCCGGAGCAACGGCGGCGGCGGCGGCGCGGCGGGTTTTTCCTGCGCTTCCTCGGCTTCATGTTCGCCGCCAGCATGATCGTCTTCATCGCCATCGCCGGTGCTGCCGGCTTCGTGCTGTGGAAAGTATCGCAGGAGCTGCCGGACTACGAAGTGCTCGCCAAATACGAGCCTCCGGTGATGACTCGCATCCACGCCAATGACGGCGCCCTGATTGCCGAGTTCGCCCGCGAGCGGCGCATCTACGTGCCTATCACCGCCATTCCCCAGTGCGTCATCCAGGCCTTCATCTCGGCCGAGGACAAGAATTTCTATCAGCATGGCGGCCTCGATATTCAGGGCATCATCCGCGCCGTCGTCACCAATATGAGCAATGTGCAGTCGGGACGGCGCGTCGTCGGCGCCTCGACCATCACCCAGCAGGTGGCCAAGAACTTCCTCCTGTCGAGCGACCAGACCGTCGAGCGCAAGTTGAAGGAGGCGATCCTTGCCATTCGCATCGAGCGCGCATTCACCAAGGAGCAGATCCTCGAGCTCTATATGAACGAGATCTATCTCGGCGCAGGCTCCTACGGCGTCGCGGCCGCGGCGCAGACCTATTGGGACAAGTCGCTGAGCGAGCTTACCCTTGCCGATTGCGCCTACCTTGCCACGCTGCCCAAGGCGCCGAGCAACTACGATCCGTTCAAATTCCCGGATCGCGCGGTGGCGCGCCGCAACTGGGTCATCGATCGCATCGTCGAGAATGGGTTCGCCAACCGCGAAGACGGCGAGAAGGCCAAGGCCACGCCGCTCGGCGTCACCAAGCGCACCACCGGGCCCAAGATCTTCGCCTCGGAGTTTTTCGCCGAGGAGGTGCGCCGCGAGATTCTCGATCTTTACGGTGAGGACAAGCTTTATGGCGGCGGCCTGTCGGTGCGCACCACGCTCGATCCGGCGCTGCAGAGCATCGCCCGCAAGGCGCTCGTCAACGGGCTGGTCGGCTATGACCAGAGCCATGGCGGCTGGCGCGGGCCAGTGAAGCAGATCGACATCAAGGGCGATTGGGGCAAGACGCTTGCCGCCATGCCGGTGTGGTCGGACATCGACCCGTGGCGCCTTGCCGTCGTGCTGGAAGCGAGCAAGGACAAGGCCGTGGTCGGCTTGCGTCCCGGCCGGACGCCGACCGGCGTGCTGGTGAAGGAGCGCGAGACGGGCGTCATTCCCTTTGAGGAAGTGAAATGGGCGCGGCCCAAGCTCGCCCGAGGCCTCGGCGGGGCTCCAGGATCGGTGACGGCGGTGTTGAAGCCGGGCGATGTCGTCTATGTCGCGCCGCGCGAGCCTAAGCGGGCGGATGACGGCACCACCCCGCCGACGCAAGAGGACCTCAAAGGGCAATGGTCGCTGGTGCAGCCTCCCGATGTCGGGGGCGCGCTCGTCGCCATGGATCCCCATACCGGCCGCGTGCTGGCCATTGTCGGCGGCTTTAGCTTCGCCCAAAGCCAGTTCGATCGCGCGACCCAAGCGCGCCGTCAGCCAGGCTCCTCGTTCAAGCCCTTCATCTACACGACGGCCATCGACAACGGATATACGCCGTCAAGCATTATCGTCGACGGTCCAATTTGCATCGATCAAGGGGCGGGCATGCCGAAATGGTGCCCGAAGAACTACGAGGCCGGCTCCGCGGCAGGCCCATCGACCTTGCGCTTCGGCGTAGAGCACTCGCGCAACCTCATGACCGTGCGGCTCGCGCGCGACATGGGCATGCCGATCATCGGCGAATATGCGAGGCGCTTCGGCGTCTACGATAATCTGATGCCGGCCCTGTCCATGGCGCTCGGCGCCGGTGAGACCACCCTGATGCGCATGGTCAACGGCTATGCCATGCTCGCCAATGGCGGCAAGCAGGTGAAGGCGACCCTGATCGATCGCATCCAGGACCGCTACGGCCGCACCATCTGGAGCCACGACACCCGCAAATGCCCGGATTGCACCGCGCGCGAATGGAGCGGCCAAGGCGAGCCCGAGCTCATCGACGATCGCAAGCAGATCATCGATCCCATGACCTCCTACCAGATCACCGAGGTCATGGAAGGCGTCGTGCAGAGCGGCACCGCGCAGAAGCTCAAGGTCCTGAACCGGCCGATCGCGGGCAAGACCGGCACGACCAACGACGAGAAGGATGCCTGGTTCATCGGCTTCACGCCCGACCTCGTGGTCGGCGTGTATATCGGCTACGACAATCCGGCGCCCATGGGGCACGGGCAAACCGGCGGCATGCTGGCTGCTCCCGTCGTCCGCGACTTTATGAGGGTGGCGCTCGCCGACCAGCCTGCGGTTCCGTTCCGTGCTCCCCCCGGGATCTTGCTCGTCCGCGTCAATCACAAGACCGGCCTGCCGGCGGCTGCCGGTGACAAGACCGCCATCATGGAGGCGTTCAAGCCGGGTCAGGAACCTGAGGGCTCGGTCCCTGCCGAGGCGGAGGGCGAAACCGACGGCAGCGATGTTGCGGCCGGCGATAACAGTGCCCCACCGCCTGAGGGTCCGCCTCCGGCGCCGCCGCCGCGCTCGGCCCCACCCCCCCGCAACGACCATGCTTTGACATCGGGTCCCGGCGGCCTCTACTAGTCCCCATATTCAGGTGACGCGGTTCCAGGCGGGCTCTCTCGCCTGGACCTTCACCTATTTTTGCGAGCTCTAACAGAGGAAGCGATGCGCGCCGAAACCGAGTCGCTCGTCAACGACATCAAAGAGTCCCTGTCCCTACTCAGGAGGCATCTTTGACCCTGACCAGGCCAAAGCACGGCTCGCCGCGCTAGACCGCGAGGTCGAGGCGCCCGACTTCTGGAGCGACTC
>JAENXG010000080.1 GCA_016649675.1 Methyloceanibacter sp. | reverse complement strand
GGCCAGGAAGAAAGCTTCGATGATTTCTGGCAGCATTATCTCCGCCACCATGCGCAATCGGCGACGCGGATGCTGCATGTGCTCGGCACGGGGATCGGCGCGGTGGCGCTGGTCATCGGCCTCGTCACCGTCAATCCGCTGATAGTCCTTGCCGGAACGGGTCTCGGCTACCTCTTGGCGTGGACCGGGCATTTCCTGGTGTAGCGGAACCGGCCCACCATGGTGTCGCACCCGACCTGGTCGTTCCAATGCGACATTCGCATGTTCAGGCTGTGGATCACCGGCCAGCTCAAGACCGAGCTCGAAAGAGCGGGCGTGGCCTGAGCCGCGAGTGGCCCCTAATTCGGCTTGGTGCCCGGCAGCTCGGTCTTCACCTCGGCGCACTTCTTGGTGGCGAACTCGTTCACCATGGTCACCACGTCGGGCCCAAGCACATTGGTCGAGTTGTCGAGCCCGGTGCTGGCATAGATTAGGGGATAGATCAGGAGCGGCGCCAACGCCTCGCCCCAATTGACGCTGCCCTCGGACGCCTTGCCATCCTTAAAGGTCACCTTCGGCGCCATGGCGATTTCGACCACGTAAGGCTCGCCCTTGTCCTTCTGCGCCAGCGTGCAGCGCACCTTCTGCGACGGGAGCGCGATCGTGTAGGCGGCCTCGCTCATGGCCTTGGCGAGCGGCGCGCGCTTCAGTTCGAGCTTCGACTGGCAGGTGGCATTGCCCCAGGGCCAGTCGATCTTGCCGCCGAGCATCTTGACGATGTCCTCCCCGCGCCAGGTCTTGACGATGTCGCAGGAGACGTCGTCGCCCACGGGGTTCTTGGTCGCGAGGATGTCGCAGATCTTGATCTTGCAGGCCTTGCGCGCCTCCTTCTCGGCCTTCTCCTCGGGAGTCAGCACCGGCACGTTCTCGGCCGGTGTGCCCGCGGCCGGCGGCGCGCCTGCGGCTTGTTTGGTGTCCGCTCCTTGCGGGCCGGTTTCCTCCGCCGCAAATCCCGCGCGGCCGACAACGAGGAGCGCGAGCAGGGCGAGCAGGCTCACGGTGCGTTTCATGATGTCGCCTCCAGTGGCTCGTTCAACTAAGCGGGGTTGAGCGCGGCGACGATGGCCTCGCCCATCTCGCGCGTGCCGACGGTGCGGCAGCCGTCTTGGGCGATGTCGGCCGTGCGCAATCCCTGACCGAGCACGGAAGCGATCGCGCCGTCGATCCGGTCGGCAGCGTCGCCCAGATAGAAGGAATAGCGGAGACACATGGCGAAGCTGGCGATGGAGGCGATCGGATTGGCGATGCCCTTGCCGGCAATGTCGGGCGCCGAGCCATGCACCGGCTCGTACAGTGCCGGGCGGCGGCCGGTCGCGTCGGCGGCGCCGAGCGAGGCGGAGGGCAGCATGCCGAGGGAGCCCGTCAGCATGGCCGCCTCGTCGGACAGCATGTCGCCGAACAGATTGTCGGTGACGATGACGTCGAACTGCTTCGGCGCCCGCACGAGCTGCATCGCGCAATTGTCAGCGAGGATGTGGTGCAGCGTCACGTCGCCATAGCGCTCCTTGTGCACCCGAGAGACCACCTCGTTCCACAGCACGCCGGTCTTCATGACGTTGCGCTTGTCGGCCGAATGCACGAGCCGGCGGCGCTCGCGCGCCAGGTCGAAGGCAACCGTGGCGATGCGCTCGATCTCGTAGGTGTCGTAAACCTGAGTGTCGATGGCGCGCTTCTGGCCGGCGGGAAGCTCGATGATCTCCTTCGGCTTGCCGAAATAGACCCCGCCGGTCAGCTCGCGCACGATCATGATGTCGAGACCATCGACGCGGTCGCGCTTCAGCGAGGAGGCGTCGGCCAGCGCCGGATAGCAGATGGCGGGGCGGAGATTGGCGAAGAGCTCGAGGTCCTTGCGCAGGCGAAGCAGCCCGGCCTCGGGGCGCTGATCGTAAGCGACGCCATCCCATTTCGGGCCGCCGACGGCGCCCAGCATGACGGCGTCGGCGGCAAGCGCGAGTCTCATGGCGGCCTCGGAGATCGCCTCGCCATGGGCGTCATAAGCGCAGCCGCCGACAAGGTCGGTCTCGGTTTCGATGGCGGCGAGACCGGTTGAGTTGACCCAGGCGACGACCCGGCCGACCTCGCCCATCACCTCGGGGCCGATCCCGTCACCGGGAAGGAGCAGGAGTTTGTAAGTTTTCATGCCTCGGGGCGTCCTGTGCTAAGTCCTGATCCCGAAAAGTAGGGGACCTTTCGGCCAAAATCATGCGTCAGAGACAAATTCAAGTCCTGGCCTTCTTGCGTAATGGGAGTGGGAAATGCTGACAAGGGCGCTCTTTGCGGTGGTGCTGATTTCGGGGTGGGCTGGGCTATTCGGGCCTGAGCTGGAAACGGCGGCCGGCGCCACTTCGTCGCCCCAGGAAACCAAGCTGCTCGCCTTCGGCATCACTGACCACGAAATCACCGAGGCGGAGCTTGAGAAGGGCTCGGCGCTGCCCGTGCCGCATTTCAACACGCCGGCCGTGGCCTATGTCTTGGCGGCCAACCTCAAGAAGGGCGACATCGTCGAGATCACGCTCGTTAACGGCGACATCCCGCTTCTCCACAACACCGAGACGCTTGCGGAGGACCAGGCGAGTTATCTGCTGCAGGCGGGAAAGGGAGGGGTACCTGCGGGCGGCTGGCCGGAAGGAACCTACCATGCCGAGCTCACGATCACGCGGGACGGGAAGCCCCTGATCGACCAGTCCACGACGCCGATCGCCTTCGACTAGCGATATCCCGTCAGGCCCAGGGGCGCTCCGCTTTTGACCGGCTCTCGAAACTGTCGATCGCGTCGCCCTTCTCGAGCGTGAGACCGATGTCGTCGAGCCCCTCCATCAGGCAACGCTTGCGGAAGGGATCGATGTCGAACGTGATGACGCCGCCATCAGGTCCCCTGATCTCCTGCGAAGCAAGGTCGATGGTGATGGGCGCGTTCGCGCCGCGCGAGGCGTCGTCGATGAGCTTGTCGATCTCTTCTTGCGGCAGCGTGATCGGCAGGATGCCGTTCTTGAAGCAGTTGTTATAGAAGATGTCGGCAAAGGACGGCGCGATGATGCACCTGATGCCGAAATCGAGCAGCGCCCAGGGCGCGTGCTCGCGCGAGGAGCCGCAGCCGAAATTCTCTCCCGTGATCAGGATCTGCGCCGCGTGGTAGGGCGGCTTGTGCAGGACGAAGTCGGGCCGCTTCTTGCCTGCCTCGTCATAGCGCAGCTCGGCAAAGAGGCCGGTCCCCAACCCCGTGCGCTTGATGGTCTTGAGGTACTGCTTGGGGATGATCATGTCGGTGTCGACATTGATCATCGGCAGGTAAGCGGCAATTCCGGTGAGCGTGGTGAATTTCTGCATGACGTCCTCGTGGCAACGAGAGGGGTATGTAGCCGCAAGCGGCCCAGCTTTCCAGACATAAGGCGGCCCCGCGGATATCTCCACTTTTCAGGGGCAAGGGTGCGGACTAAGGTCGCTCGTCCGATGAGGGATTGGGAGCTGCGCAATGACGGCAAATGTGATCTATGAAGCACATCCGGCGATGTTCCGCGCGCATCCCTTCTGGTTCATCGGCGCGGTCATTTTGATTCCGGCCTTCGGCATCGGCATCCTTCTTCTCCTCTACTGGTATATCCACACGCGGCAGACGTCGCTCACCGTCACCGACAGCGAGCTCATGTATGAGAAGGGAATCCTGAGCAAGGACCGGACCTCGGTGTCGCTCAAGCATATCCGCTCGGTGCACGTGACGCAGAGCTTCATCCACCGCATTCTCGGGGTGGGGACCATTCAGGTCTCCACGGCCGGCGATCAGCCCGAGTTCACGGTGGTGGATATGCCCGACCCGCACATGATCAGGGAGGCGATCTCGAAGGCGCAGGAGGGGCGGGAAGACAAGGACTGAGGCCGGATGCCGAGCGCCCAAGACCATCGCGACCGCAAGGAAGCGGCGCGGCTCCTGCTCGCCGCCGCGATCGCGATCCTGCTTCTGATCGTTATCGGCGGGGCCGGTCTCTATTTCATTGCCGGGCTCGGGGCGTCGGATCCGTTCTCCGCCGGTCTCGGGCTCAAAGGGGCGGCGCTCGTCTCCTTCGGCGTTTCGTTCGTGATCATCATCATCATGGCGATCGTGTCAGGCGGCGACGCCATTTTCGGCGAGCTGCCCTTCACCATTGCCGGGTTTCTGATCTTCTTCGTGATCTTCTGGCTGATGATCGCCTGGATCTTCTGAATAGGGTTCGGCCATCCCACCCTCGTGTCATTGCCCGGCTTGGCCGGGCAATCCATTCCACTGTCGGCTCAACTCGCTGAGAGGGGGACGGCGCGGATGCCGGATCAAGTCCGGGCATGACGAGTCAATTTGGGTACGGCGGTTACTGCGCGGGGCCCAGGGCCTGCGCCTTGGGCGCCGAAGCCGACGCCGACGCCGAGGCCGAGGTCGTCCTTTGTTTCTCGGTCTCGACCAGCTCGCGATAATATTTGCGCATGGTCTCGCAGCGTTCCGGCCCCGGCGGATGTGCGGAATCGCCTTTGAGCGTCGAGATGAAGGTGCAGATGTCCTCCATGCCGACGGCGTCAAGCCAGCCCCGCGTCACGCCGCGGCGGATGGCGAAGAGATCCGCCTTGGTCTCGTCCGGGCCTTCGAACTGATGGCCGCATTCGTGGCTGTAGACATAGAGCTTCACCGCGGTGGAGAGCCCGGTGATCTTCTTGGTGTTGAGGATGAGGAAGCCCGGAAAGGCGCCGCCCCAGCTGTCGAAATTGGAGTTCAGCACCGTCGGCCGCGTGCCGCAATTCACCGGCCTGCCGTCGATCTTCAGCGCTCCGTGATTGACGAGCTTGGCGTCGGGACCGGCTTCCTTCAGGTAATCTTCGATGGTCGGACCGGCGGAGGTCGAGCCCTCTTCGCCTGACCATTCCTGAGCGCGGGCAGCGCTCGCTTGACCTACGCAAAGCGCAAGTCCCAAGGCGCCAGTCAGCGCCAACCCCAAGCTCGCCCGTCCGTCCCGCATGTCGATTCGTACTCTAAGGCGGCCCAAACGTCCGCGCAATCCCACGAGACTATCTGCCGCTGTCAGCGCGAGGTCACGGTGCCTTTCTTGGCGAAACATTGCCTGAGCTGGTTGCAGCGCTCCTCGGGGTCGGGGTGCACCGGGCCGTGGCCCGCGATGTTGAAGACGGCGCAAATATCCTCGAGCGCCTGCTCGTTGAGCCAGCCTTCGCGCCGCGCCCGCCGGACCGCGTAGCAGTCGGCGGCGGTCTCGCTCGGCCCATACAGGATATGCCCGCATTCGTGATAGTAGATCAACCATTGGACAGGGCGCGCCAGGTCTTGCAGGGCCTGCATGTTGAGGATGATCACGGTCGAGGAGACGGCGAAGCCTTCGAAATCCCGCAAGAGCGTGGCCGTGGCGCCGCAGGAGAGCCTGCGGCCCGCAACGACGAGCCGGCCCGGCGCGACGAGCTTGCCCTGATCGATTGCCGCGGCCTCGTCTTGGTGCAGGGTTGAGCCGAGGAGCGAGAGGCAAAGCGCGAGCCCCAGCGAGAAACGGGCAGCCGACCGCATTGCTGTTCCCTCTGCTGCCCTGCCCACCGCGTGTCTTATAGTCTGCGGGCGGGTCGGCGAAGCGTCAACGGCAATTAAGCGGCGGCTTGCGCCTCGATGTGCTCCATGTCGGCGTCGGACAGGCCGAAATGGTGGCCGATCTCATGCACGAGCACGTGGGTGATGATCTGCCCGAGCGTGTCCTCGTGCTCGGCCCAATAGTCGAGGATCGGACGCCGGTAGAGAAACACCATGTCGGGGAGCGCGCTCACGTCCATCACGCTCTTGCGGGCGAGATCGACGCCGGAATAGAGCCCGAGCAGGTCGAAGGGCGACTCGATGCCAAGAGAGTCGAGCACCTCGTCGGTGGGGAAGTCCTCGATGCGGATCACGACATCGCCGGTGAGCTGGCGGAAAGGTCCCGGAAGCCGGGAATAGGCGGCATCGGCGATCGCCTCGAACTCCGCAAGACTGGGCGCTTGACGCTTGCTCCAGTCGATGGTGCCCTTTCTGCCGGTCATGGCCTTATTGCTACCACGCCCGTCGCGGACGCGGCCCGTATGGCGAATCTGAACGGGAGGTGAATTCCGCACTCATGTCGCATTCAGGCCACGACTGTAACCTACTCAATGGCTTAACCCCGCGATGGCGCGGAACGACAGACACGAGGGATCGAGATGTTTCGCAACAGATATTTCGCCGCACTGGCCTTTGTCGGCTTCTTGCTCGCCGGGAGCGCCGGCGGAGCGACGCAAGCTGCGGCGCAAGGCTGCGGACCCTGGAACAACTGGTGCATGCCGAGTTGCGGCGAGTGGAACAACTGGTGCGCCGCGGAATGCGGCCCCTGGAACGATTGGTGCCGGGCCCAGTGCGGCGAATGGAACGGCTGGTGCCGGCAGGCCTGCGGGCCCTGGAACGGCTATTGCTCGGCCGAGGCCTATGGCGCCGGTCCGGGGTGGGCTCCCGGCTGGGTCCCCGGTTATGGCCGCGGTCCGGGCTACGGCGGAGGTCCGGGCTATGGCGGCGGTAACGGCGGCAACGGCAACGGCTATGGCCGCGGCTATCAGGGCGGTCCCGACTGGAACGACGACAACGACCACAACGGCCATGGCAATGGCAACGGTAAGGACCACAAGAACGGCAAGAATGACGACCACGACCACAACGGCAACAACAATAAGAGCAAGCAAGCCCACAAAGACAAAGGCAACGACCACGACCACAACGATAACGATAACGACCACAACGATAACGACCACGACAACGACCACGGGAACCCCGCAGGCGTCCCTAAGGCCGGCCCGTGGAACAGGTTGCCGGGTAGCAGCGGCACCCCGAATTAGCGATCGTCCGTCCTGCTAACGGAAAGGCCCCGCCGCGAGGCGGGGTCTTTTGCACTTGGCGGTCGGCTAGTGGAAATTGCGGATATCGACGAAGCGGCCGGCGAGTGCCGCTGCCGCCGCCATCACCGGGGAGACGAGGTGGGTGCGGCCGAGCCGCCCCTGGCGTCCCTCGAAATTCCGGTTCGAGGTCGAGGCGCAGCGCTCCCGCGGAGCAAGCTGATCGGGGTTCATACCGAGGCACATGGAACAGCCCGGCTCACGCCACTCGAAGCCGGCAGCCTTGAAGATCTGGTCGAGACCCTCGGCCTCGGCCTGCTCCTTCACGAGGCCTGAGCCCGGCACGATCATGGCGCTGACGTTGGCATTGACCTGCCGGCCCTCGACGATCCGCGCCACCTCGCGCAGATCCTCGATGCGGCCATTGGTGCAGGAGCCGATGAACACACGGTCGAGCGCGATGTCGGTGATCTTCTCGCCGCCCTTGAGCCCCATATAGTCGAGCGAGCGCTCCGCTGCCTTGCGCTTGGTCTCGTCGGCGATCTCGGCAGGGATCGGAACGCGGCCGGCGATCGAGACCACCTGCTCGGGGCTCGTGCCCCAGGTAACGAGCGGGGGCAGGTTCTCGGCATGCAGCACGATCTCGCGGTCGAAATTAGCGCCTTCGTCGGAATAGAGCTTTTCCCAATCGCGTTGCGCCAGCTCGAAGGCGCCGGCCTTCGGCGCGCGGGGGCGGCCCTTGATGTAGTCGAAGGTCTTCTGGTCGGGGGCGATCAGCCCGGCGCGGGCGCCGCCCTCGATCGACATGTTGCAGACGGTCATGCGCCCTTCCATGGAGAGCGCGCGAATAGCCTCGCCGGCATATTCGATGACATGGCCGGTGCCGCCGGCAGTGCCGATCTCGCCGATGATGGCGAGGATGATGTCTTTGGCGGTCACGCCCTCGGGCAACTTGCCCTCGACGGTGACCCGCATGTTCTTGGCCTTTTGCTGGATCAGGGTCTGGGTGGCGAGCACATGCTCGACCTCGCTCGTGCCGATGCCGTGCGCGAGCGCGCCAAAGGCGCCATGGGTGGAGGTGTGGCTGTCGCCGCAGACGATTGTTGTGCCGGGGAGCGTGAAGCCCTGCTCAGGCCCGACCACATGGACGATGCCCTGGCGGCGGTCGCGCTCGTGATAATACTCGACGCCGAACTCGCGCGCGTTCTCGGCGAGCGTGGCGATCTGCAGCGCCGACTCGGGGTCGTCGATGCCTTTGGAGCGGTCGGTGGTGGGCACGTTGTGGTCGACCACGGCGAGCGTCTTCTCAGGCGCGCGCACCTTGCGCCCCGCCATGCGCAGGCCCTCGAAGGCTTGCGGGCTCGTCACCTCATGGATGAGGTGGCGGTCGACATAGAGAAGGCAGGTGCCGTCAGGCGCCTCGTGCACCAGATGCGCGTCCCAGATCTTGTCGTAGATGGTGCGGGGCTTGGTCATTGTCGGGTTTTGTCGTGATCTCGAATTCTCGAATTTCTACATGTCAGATAGCGCTTGAGGGGGCAGTTGAAAACCCCCAGGCGAATACTCTGCGTCATGCCCGGGCGAAGTCCCGGGCATCCACGTTTATAAGGCGATCGGATAAGAAAACGTGGATGGCCGGGACAAGCCCGGCCATGACAAAACAGAGGATTGGTCTTCAGCCCTTTTTCGGCTTCTTGGCGGGCTTTGACTTATCGGGTTTGGCTTTGGGGGCCTTTTCGGCCCTGGCCTTGGCCTCTTCGCCTTCTGCTTCGCCCTCTTCCTCGGGCTCGGCAGGGACCTCGTCGGCGGTGGTCTCGGCCATGAGCTCGACCGCGCGCGCCGTCCAGTCCTCGTTCTCGATCTGGCCGTTGAGTTTCAGCGCCTCGTCGAGCTTGATGATCTCGTCATCGGAGAGATTGGCGATCTGCTCGAATTTGATCAGGCCGAGCTTGTTCAGCTTCTGCTCCAGCTCCGGATTGATGCCCTGGATGAGCTTCAGATCGTCAGGTGCGCCCTTGGGCTTGGTGAAGCCCTTGAAGGCTTCGCCCTTCTTGGCCCTGCGGGCGTCCTGACGCTCGGGGATACGCGCCGACTTGCCGCGCCGGCCACGCAAATAATAGAGCTTGGCGCGGCGCACACGGCCGCGGCGCACCACGTCGATGGAATCGATGAGCGGCGAATGAACGGGGAAGACGCGCTCGACGCCCTCGCCATAGGAGATCTTGCGTACCGTGAAATTCTCGTTGACCCCGCCACCGGCGCGGCCGATGCACACGCCCTCATAAGCCTGCACGCGGGTGCGCTCGCCCTCGACCACCTTGACGTTGACGCGCACGGTGTCGCCGGGACCGAACTCGGGGATCTTGCGCTTCTTGGTGAGCGCCGCAACCTGCTCTTTTTCGAGCTGCTCGATGATGTTCATGGCCGATACCTTTCACAGGGCGCCTGCCTTGGCCGGGTTGGCCCCTAGCGAACGCCATTCTTTTTGATTGATCCGAGAATTGATTGCGCGGGCGGAAAGCTCGCGCGGCTGTTCCTAGCGCAAGGTACAGCCCCTGTCGATAAGCAATTCCGGCTTCTATAGGCGCTCCTGCAGCACCAGGGAATCGCGGC
>JAENXG010000107.1 GCA_016649675.1 Methyloceanibacter sp. | reverse complement strand
TCGGCGTGCTGAAAATAGCTCTCGGCCGACACCAAGTCGCCCGATGACAGAGCGTCGCGTGCGAGCGACAGATATTTCTCGGCGATATGGGCGGCTGTCCCACGGATCTTTACGTCGGGTCCGTTGGATTCATAGCTCCGCGCTAAGGGATTCTGGGGCTTACGGCCGCTGCGGCCGCGCCCCCTGCGATTATTCTGCTGTCCTTGCCTCATTGGCTTCTAATCACCTGATAAGCGGCAAACGCCGCGTCCTATTCCCTGCTGTTCACGACTGACTTCAGCCCCAATGCACTTTGCGTCCGGAAAGCCGGATCAGCCCAGCAGTCGTCCTACCCGCGCTTTTCGCTGCCTTGTTATTGAGTCGATTCCGGCGCTACGCGTCTTCGAGTCCTAGGAACCAGCGCCAGCCAACCTCAATCTGATGGGCGGTTGAGCGTCTCCTGAACGTCCCGAGAGGCACGCAGCCCTTCAATCGAGGTTCACGAGATATCCGCTCTTGTTGCCGTTGCAACCGGCCGCGCTTCGCAAGCGCCAATGGCCGAGAATATTCATTGCGTTGGCAAGAACCTACCCCGAACCCCGTTATTTTCCAAGTCTCTTTTTTGCCCTGCGACGCTATTCGCCCCCGCCTGTCACACGCCCGCCATGACTGAGCGGGGTCTGCCGGCAAGATCGGGCCTGATTCCTATGGCCTCGTCGAGCCTGAGCCCGGCTCCACGCAAGATCTCCGCCACGTCATCAGCCTGGGTGGCCCCGATCTCGACGAGGATCCTGCCGCCTGGCGCAAGGACCTGGCCGGCACGCGCGGTAATGCGCCGATAGGCGTCAAGCCCGTCAGGGCCGCCATCAAGCGCGAGCCTTGGGTCGAACTCCGCCACCTCTCGCGACAGGAGCGCGATCTCGCTCGCGGCGAGATAAGGGGGATTGGCGAGGATCAGGTCGAACTCTCCCCCGATCGCATCGAGCCAATCGCCGGCGATAAAGGAGGCGCGGGTCGCCACCCCCAGCCTCCGCGCATTGGCGGCGGCGAGGGCGAGCGCGGCCGCACTGATGTCGGTGCCGAGGCCGTTTGCCTGCGGCAGCTCGGCCAACAGCGTGATGAGGATGCAGCCTGTGCCGGTGCCGAGATCGAGCAGCTTGAGCGGCCTTTTCTGCCAGCCGTTCCGCTCGACAAGTTCGAGCGCCGCCTCGATCAGCGTCTCCGTGTCGGGGCGAGGGTCGAGCGCATTAGGGTCGACGAGGAAGCTTCTTCCATAGAACTCGCGGGAGCCGATGATGCGCGACACGGGCTCGCGCTTGAGCCGGCGCCCGATCGAGGCGTCAAGTCGCGCGGCGATTTCTGGCGCAACCTCATCGCGGGCCCGCGC
Organism: Methyloceanibacter sp.; assembly: GCA_016649675.1. Classification (GTDB taxonomy): domain Bacteria; phylum Pseudomonadota; class Alphaproteobacteria; order Rhizobiales; family Methyloligellaceae; genus Methyloceanibacter. The sequence goes on along the minus strand of JAENXG010000107.1, from coordinate 6,670 downwards.
GATATAGGCTTCGTGGGTCAGGCCTGCGGCTTCACAGATCAACAGCCTCGCATCGAGCTCCGGCGTCTCGCAGCCTGCCTGGCGCAAGACCGAGGCGGCCGCCGCGAAGGCCTGGCCCAAGGTCAGGCCTGCCACTCTTTCACCCCTATGCCGCAAAGCGGTCTCAGCCATGCCCCTGCTCCTGCATGGCCGACAACTGGTTCGTCTGATGCTCGGTGATGAGCGCATTGATGAGCTCATCGAGCGCAGGCTCGCCCTCGAGCACGAGATAGAGCTGGTGCGTGGTGAAGCCGATACGGTGATCGGTGACGCGCCCTTGCGGGAAATTGTAGGTGCGGATGCGCTCGGAGCGGTCGCCGCTGCCGATCTGGCTCCTTCGGTCTTGCGCCCGCTCGGCGTCGAGCTTGGCTCTTTCCAAGTCGTAGAGGCGGGCGCGCAGCACCTTCATCCCCTTCGCCTTGTTCTTGTGCTGGGATTTCTCGTCCTGCTGGCTGACCACGAGGCCGGTCGGCAGATGCGTGATCCTGATCGCACTGTCGGTGGTGTTGACCGACTGCCCGCCAGGCCCGCTCGCCCGGAACACGTCGATGCGGAGATCCTTGTCCTCTATCTTGATGTCGACCTCCTCGGCCTCGGGTAGGACCGCCACGGTCGCCGCCGACGTGTGGATGCGCCCCTGCGCCTCGGTCGCCGGCACGCGCTGCACGCGATGCACCCCCGATTCGAATTTCAGCCGGGCAAACACGCCCTTGCCCGTGATGTTGGCGATGATCTCCTTGTAGCCGCCATTGGCGGAGTCGCTCGCCGAGAGAACGTTCACCTTCCAGCCCTGCCGCTCGGCATAGCGCTGATACATGCGGAAGAGATCGCCGGCGAACAAAGCGGCCTCCTCGCCGCCGGTGCCGGCGCGCACTTCGAGGATGGCGCTCTTGTCGTCGGCGGCATCCTTGGGCAGCAACTGCAACTTCAACTGTTGCTCGAAGCTTTCGATCCGGAGGTCAATGGCGCCAAGCTCCTGCTCGGCGAGCGCGGCCATGTCGGCATCGGAGGCCGGATCGTCGATGAGCTGCTGGAGATCGTCGCGCTCGTGCAGCGCCCGGCGGAGTGCGGTGATGGTGGCCACGATCGGATCGAGCTCGGCGAACTCGCGGCTGAGACGCACATAGCTGTCCTGATCGGCGCCCAAGGCGAGCGTTCCTTGCACCGTCTGCCAACGGGCGACGAGCTTGTCGAGCTTCTCGGCAGGAATCATCGTCATGAGCTGAACTTGATGAAAGTTAGAAGGGGCTCGGAAGCCGGTCGGCCTTGCGGCTACGCGGGTCGTCCGGGTCGAGAACGCGGTCTTGGGTGTCGCCGGTCCCCGACGATATCGCCCCCGACGGGCCCGACGATTTGCTGAGCACGATCCACAGTCCGAACGCCAGCACCGAGACAATGAGAGCGCCGATAGCCCATTTCAAGAGGGCCGGCCTCTTTCGCGCCTTCTCTTCCGCTGGCATGTGTCCAGCGGCGGCCGACGCTGTCTCCATTCGCGGAGGCGGCGGTTGAGGCTGCGCCTGTTGCCGTGGTGGCGGTTGTTGTTGTGGCTGGGGTCGCGGCTGGGGCTGGGGTTGCGACTGCGGAGCCTGAGCCTGTGCCGGCCGCGGCGGCGGGGGGCGCCGGTCGGGCTGGGCTTGAGACGCCGCCGGCCGGGAAGGAGTGGCGTTGGGCCAAGGGGCTTGCGGCGGTGACGGGGCGGCCTCAGGCCAGCTTTGCGGAAAGGGCGATGGTGCCGCGTTCGGCCAGGGCGCTTGGGGAGCAGGCGACGGGGCAGCATTCGGCCACGCGTTCTGGGATGGAGCCGAGGGGGCGGCGGGCCTAGAGGTCCGGGGCGGCGCGGACGGAGGAGCGGGGTCCCACTGGATATCCAGAGGGGATGGCGATGAGCTAGGCGCCGGCCTGTCCGTCTCGAAGGCGAAATCCGTGCTCTCCGGCGGCGTCATGACCGGCACGTCGGGCATGGTCTTGGGCCTAAGCTCCACGATCCCTGCCTCGAGCTGCGCATAGATACGCCGCAGCAGCGGACGGACGTCTAGATTGAGCATTGCGCCGTAGGCATTCACGACGCGGCAAGTCTCGGCCCAAGGCGGCAGCGCGTAGAGCGCGCCCTGCTCGAGCGCCTGCACCACGTCGGCGCGGGTTCCGAGCCGCGCAGCGAGATCGTTCTCGGACATCGCGCTGGCAGCACGCAAGTCCCGAAACAGCTCCGCCACCTCAGCGTCATAGCCGGCCGGCATTTCCTTAATCCCGTGAATATGCAGGCGCCGTCGCGCGGCGTCCGGCGGTGGGCTTACCGGCAGTTGGCCCGGCTCGGTCGGCATCGCAAAGCCGATCCCATCTGCTGCTGATCTCCGCTAACACAAGCCCAACGAGGTTGGATTTGCAAGTCTGCGCGAGATTAACATATTGCGGCACGGCGGGGCGACCTCTCATCGCGTCAAATCTGCACGCCCGTTTCGGCGGCAAAGCGTTTCAGGTCCTCGCGCACGGACGTGTCCGTGCATTCGAGCAATTCCTCCAGTCTTTGCCTGAGATTGCCGGCATCGAGCGACAGGATCATGGCCTTGACCGGCCCCACCGAGGCCGGCGCCATGGAGATCGAGCGGAAGCCAAGGCCGATGATGGCCATGGCCTCGAGCGGCCTGCCCGCCATCTCTCCGCACAAGGTCAGCGGCACCTTGTGCTTCTCCGCCGCCGCAACGATCACGCGCAGCGCCTTGAGCCCGGCCGGGTTGAGCGAATCGAACCGCTCTGACACGCGCATATTGCCGCGGTCGGCTGCGAACAGGAACTGCATCAGATCGTTCGAGCCGACGGATGCGAAATCGGCCAGGGGCAGCACGCGGTCGAGCTGCCACAGCAGCGCCGGCACCTCGATCATGGCCCCGATCATGAGGCGCTTCGGCTCAGGGCGCCCATGGCGCTTGAGGATCAAGACCTCGCGGTCGATCAGCGCGCGGGCCGCCTTGAGCTCAGACACATCCGCGATCATCGGCAGCATGATGCGGAGCTCGCGGCCTTGCGCGGCCCTGAGCAGGGCGCGGATCTGGGTGCGGAACAGCGCCGGCCGGTCGAGCGCCATGCGGATCGCGCGCCAGCCGATGGCCGGGTTCTCCTCCTTGTCGGCGCGGAAAAAGGGCAGCACCTTGTCGCCGCCGACGTCGAGCGAGCGGAACACCACCGGGCGGCCGCCGGCGGCATCGAGAATCGACTTATAGAGGCGCGTCTGCTGCTCGAGCCGCGGGAAGGTCGAGGAGATCATGAACTGGAGCTCGGTGCGGAACAGGCCGATGCCGTCGGCGCCCGACTGATCGAGATGCGGCAGGTCGAACAGGAGCCCGGCATTGATGTTCAGCGACACGCGCGCGCCGTCGAGCGTCACCGCCGGGACATTGCGCAAGGCGGCATATTGGGCCTGGCGCCGGGCCCTGAAGCGGACTTTGTCGGCATAGGCCGAGACGACCTCCTGGGTCGGCCGCACATGCAGCTCGCCCCCCTCGGCATCGACGATGATGGCGTCGCCCGCCTCCACCACATCGAGCACGCCTTTGACCTGGGTGATGGCGGCGATGCCGAGCGCGCGCGCCACGATGGCGACATGGCTTGCCGCACCGCCCTCCTCGAGCACGAGCCCGCGCAGGCGCTGGCGGTCATAGTCGAGGAGCTCGGCCGGTCCCATGGTACGGGCGATCAGGACCGCGTCCTGCGGCAGGTTGCCCGCCGCCGCCGCCGTGCCGGCCCCACCCGAGAGGAGCCGCAGCAGGCGATTGGAGAGATCGTCGATGTCGTGCAGGCGGTCCCGCGCATGCGGGTCGGTCTGGCGCAGCATGCGCGCCCGGGTATCGTTGCGCACGCGCTGCACGGCGGCTTCTGCCGTAAGCCCGGTGAGGAGCGCCTCGTCGAGACGCCGCCGCCAGCCGTGATCGTGGGCGAACATGCGGAAGGCCTCGAGCACCTCGCGATGCTCGCCCGCGCGCGCCATGTCGCCGCGCTCGAGCATGCCGTCGATCATGCCGGTCTGCTCCTCGATGGCCTGGGCGAGCCGGCGCCGCTCAAGCTCGACATCCTCGGCGATCAGGCGCGTGACCACGATGCGCGGCTCGTGCAGCACCACATGGCCGAGCGCTACGCCTTCGGAGATGGGAAGACCGGTGAACCGCGCCGCCAGGTCGCGCCGCGGCTCGGCGCTGACCTCCTCGGTGACGCCGAGGCCGCCCGAGGCGATCATCTCGGCAAGCACCATGGCGGTGGTCTGCAGCGCCTCGACCTCCTCGTCGCTATATTGCCGCATCGTGCGGTTCTGCACGGTGAGCACGCCGATGGTGTGGCCGCCGCGGAGGATCGGCACCCCGAGGAAGGAGTGGTAGATCTCCTCGCCGGTCTCCGGCCGATAGGAGAAGGCCGGGTGATGCTGGGCGTCGGGGAACTGCATCGGCTCGGCCTGGATGGCGATCAGGCCGACCAGGCCTTCGCCGGGCTTCAGATGCGTGTTGTGGATGGCCTCGGGGTTCAAGCCTTCGGTGGCGAACAGCTCGAGCGACTCGTCGCGCCTGCGCAGATAGATCGAGCACACCTCGGCCACCATGTTCGAGGCGATCAGCACGGCCACCTTGTCGAGGCGCGCCTGCGCGCTCTCCCGCTGCGCCATGACCTCGCGCAGGCGGCGGAGCAATTGTCTCGGGGCGCCAATAGTAGAGACGGGCATGACTACCAGTCCTCGCCGGCCGGGTGGAGCGGCGGACCAAGCATCTTAAGGAAGCGTCAGGTTAGCCGCTTTGACCCGCTAGCGGCTGTCCAATCCGAACAAGGAATGCAAGGTCCGCACCGCAAGCTCGGCGTAGGCCGCATCGATCAATACGCTGATTTTGATCTCGGACGTCGAGATCGCCTCGATATTGATGCCTTTTTCGGCAAGCGCGCTGAACATTTGCGCGGCAACCCCGGCGTGGCTCCGCATGCCGACACCTATCGCCGACACCTTGGCGATGTCGGTGGAGCCGCGCAAGTCCAAATAGCCGATGCTTTCCTTGGCTTTGCGCAAGACTTCCAGCGCCCGGTCGAGATCGGCGCTCTGCACCGTGAACGTGAGGTCGGTATGGCGGCCGTCGTCCGAGACATTCTGCACGATCATGTCGACATTGATATTGGCCTCGGCCAGCGGGCAGAACACCTGCGCCGCGACCCCCGGCTTGTCGGCGATCTTGAGCAGCGTCACCTTGGCCTCGTCCCGGGCATAAGCAATTCCACTGACGACGTTCTGCTCCACGATCTCATCCTCATGGCAAACGAGTGTTCCAAGCCCCTCCGCCGCGTCGGTCCCTTTCCCGCCGAGGTCCGCGGGCTCGAAGCTCGAGCGCACCAGCACGCGCACGCCCTTCTGCATGGCGAGCTCGACCGAGCGGGTCTGCAGCACCTTGGCCCCTTGCGAGGCCATTTCCAACATTTCTTCATACGAGATCTTGTCGAGCCGGTGCGCCTTGGGCACCACCCGCGGATCGGTGGTGTAGACCCCGTCCACGTCGGTATAGATGTCGCAGCGGTCGGCAGAAAGTGCGGCCGCGAGCGCCACCGCGCTCGTGTCTGAGCCGCCGCGCCCGAGCGTCGAGATGCGGTTCCCGGGCGCGATGCCCTGGAAGCCCGCGACCACGGCGACCTCGCCTTCAAGCATACGCGCCTTCAACTCGTCGACCGCTACGCCCGTGATGCGGGCGGCGCGGTGGGCGCTGTCGGTCTTGAGCGGAATCTGCCATCCCTGCCAGGATCGCGCCCGCATGCCCAAAGATTGGAGCACGAGTGCCAGCAGCCCCGAGGTGACCTGCTCGCCGGAGGACACCACGGCGTCATATTCGCTGCCGTCATATTGGGCCGACACCTCGGCGCCGTTCTGCTTCCGCCGCTCCTTGAAGCCCCAGGCCTGCTCTACCAGGGCGACCAGCTGGTTGGTGTGGCCGGCCATGGCCGAGACCACGACGGCGCAAGCGTGACCGGCATCCACCTCGCGCTTCACATGCGAAGCGGCGTTGCGGATGCGATCCACGTCGGCAACCGACGTCCCGCCGAATTTCAGCACCAACAGGGCCATGGCCTGATCCAAGGGTCGGGGCGGGCCTGATGCCCTCCCCCAATCAACAAGAGGGCCGGCCCTGATTGGGCCGGCCGGAAAACGCGGTCTTTCATACTGATTGAAAACCCCGGCCGCAACATGGCTCTCGGCTCCTTGACAGGTAGTGAAGGCGGACGGCCAATGCCCCATGGTGCCGGCCCCTGACAGCTCGACCACGCTCGACCGCGACGAGGTCGCCCGGTTTGCCAAGCTGGCCGGGCGATGGTGGGACGCGAACGGGCCCTTCAAGCCGCTCCACCGCATCAATCCGGTCAGGCTCACTTATATCCGCGACCAGCTCTGCCGGCGGTTCGGCCGTGACAAGACGGCCGCTTCAAGCCTCTCCGGTCTTACGGTCCTCGATATCGGCTGCGGCGGCGGGCTGGTCGCCGAGCCCTTGGCGCGGCTCGGCGCCTTCGTTACCGGCATCGACCCCGCGCCCGAGAACATCGAAGCGGCCAAGGCTCATGCCGAAGGCGCGAGGCTAAAGATCGTTTATCGGGCCGCGACCGCCGAGGAGCTTGCCGC
>JAENXG010000380.1 GCA_016649675.1 Methyloceanibacter sp. | reverse complement strand
GTTGGGAGTACTACCACCACTACGGGGATTACGACGACGACTACGACCACCACGATCATGGGAACCACCACGATCATGGCGATCACCATCATGACCACGATCACCACGGCCACCCCAAGCAGCGTGAGGTCTGAGCAGGAGCGCGCGTCACGCCCCCCCCATGCCCATGCTCAAGCAGGGCCAGCACATAAGCTCAGGGTCCTTCCGGTCATCACCGTGGGGCGAGGGCGCGCCGCCCCGGCATTATTTTCGTTGTCAGGTCGTTTTGGTCCAGGCGCGACGGTTTCAGGCCAGCGATCCTTGCCAGCGCGAGCTTTGCGTCTTGGTGATGCCCAAGGTCGGAGTTTCACGGTAGCAGCTTGCGACTGTGATCGGCGGTCGCCGCCCCGCGACTCCCGCTCCCCCTTCAAGCACAAGGACAAGCGTCATTTGCGCCCGCGAGCTACAAGCGGTAGGCTTTCGGCATGGCTAGACCCGCTGGACTTGTCAGAAAGAAGGTTTGCCGCCCGGCGCGGAAAGAGGAAATACGGTTGCCGGTCGAGGTAGGACTTCCGCTGATCGCCGCGCTGATCGGGATAGGGCTCACCCAAGCGAGGGAACTTGCCGACCGTAAGGTGTTCGTCAAGGGCACCCCGCCATCGAATTACATTCTCGAAGCATCGGTCGCCAACTACTGCCGCTCCCTTCGTGACCTTGCGACCGGGCGAGGCGGTGAGGGTGCAATCGCGGGCGCGACCATCGCACGCGGCAAGCTCGCCGAGGCTCAGGCCGAGGTTGCGGAAGCGAAGGCCAAGAGGATGCGAGGCGAAGTCGTTTCGGCCGCCGAAGTCGAGACCCTATGGCAATCGAAGATGCGTACCTTCCGCACCCGCATCTTGTCGGTCGGCGACCGCATCGGGCATCTGCCCCTTCACGACCGCAACGCCATCACGTCCGAACTCAAGTCGGCGCTCACCGAATTGAGCAATGGCTAATCTCGCCGAGATTTGGTCGCGTGCCGCCGCCGAGCTTTTGCCGCCGCGCGATGAAACCCTATCCGAGTGGATCGAACGGACGATTCAGCTTCCGCAGGGGCTTTCAGCCGATCCGGGGCCGGTGACGCTCTGGCCCCCACAACGCGAAATCGCCGACAGCATCGGTGATCCCGATGTCGAGAGAGTGTCTTGGCTCAAGTCGGTGCGGTCCGGGTACACATTTCTTTTGACCGCTGCCATTGCTCGGGACGTGCTCGACGCGCCACAACCCATCATCACGCTTCTGCCCACGCTGAGCGACGCGAGGGACTATATCGTTTCAGATTTGGAGCCATTGTTCGCCGCCTCGCCGAGCTTGCGCGGGCTGTTGTCCGAGCCCGAGAAACACGAAGATCGCAGCACGCTCTTGCATCGCCTCTTTCCTGGCGGATCGCTCAAAGTCATCGCCGCGAAAGCGCCTCGCAACTTACGCCGCCACACCGCCCGCGCTGTTTTCGCCGACGAAATTGATGCGATGGACAGTGTTGAAGGGAACATCTTGAAGCTCGCCGAGCGGCGCACCTTGACCTTCGCGCGGCGCAAGTTGGTGTGCGGGTCGAGCCCGAAGGTCGAGGACACGTCGTTGATCGCGGCGCTCTACGCTTCGTCCGATCAGCGCGTCTATGAAATCGAGTGTCCGGCGTGCGGCGACCATTTCGAGCTTCTATGGCGTCATATCGAATGGAAACCCGGCGAGCCCGAGTCGGCGCATGCGGTCTGCCCGGAGTGCGGCGGCGTGATCGAGGAGGCCGACAAGCCCCGCGCCCTCGAGCGTGGCCGCTGGCGAGCGACCGCGCCGACCGTGAAGGGGCACCACGGCTACAAGCTCAACGCCTTGGTGAGCCTGTTGCCGAATTGCGCTTTGATGCCAGCGGCGAGGTATGGGCTGAATTAGATTCGTTGCTCAGACAGCGATGGCCAAGCAAGCTTGGTGGCTCGCTCAAATTGGACGCGACATGCGTCGATGCCGGTGACGGCGATCGTTTCGACTCGGTGCTGGCCTTCTGCACGCCGCGCATGTCTCGACGCGTGTTCGCCACGAAGGGCGCGGCCGGTCCGGGGCGTCCGATCATCATGCGGTCGCGTGGCAAGAAGCCTCTATTCATCGTTGGGGCCGACACCGCGAAAGGGCAAATTCTGAGTCGCCTATCGCGCGGTCGCACGATCCGCTTCTCGCAAATTCTCGATGAGAATTACTACCTACAGCTTTGCTCGGAACGTCGGATTGTCCGCATGTCCCGTGGCCGCCCTGTCGTGAGATTTGAGCGCCTTCCGGGTTTTAGAGCCGAAGCGCTAGATTGCCTCGCCCTCGCCCTGGCGGGCCGGGCGTCCAGTAGCCGCTTCAACCTGTTGGACGATGGTCTTGGTGCTCAGTCCGCGAACACCGGCTTGATGCGCTTCCAGCCACGGAAACAATCTTCGCGGGTGCACGAAAAGCGCCGCCTCGCCGACTTTCGCCGAAGCGGAGCAAACGAGGCCATTGCTGGCGATGCGACACCCGCCGCCCTCTCGCATGCGATGGGCAGCACCTTGGCCACGTCGAACGCTCTTTTCGCCACCTATTGCCCGGTGAACCTCACGACGATTCGCAGCGTCATGGACGCTCGCCGTCGAGGCCGGACC
>JAENXG010000104.1 GCA_016649675.1 Methyloceanibacter sp. | reverse complement strand
TTCCTCCTGACGAGGGCGATGCCGCGACGCGCGCCTGGATCGTCAACCCGGCGCTTGGCTCACCGACCCTTTCCACGAGGAATATCGAGGCGACCAAGGCCGCCATCGAGCGCTACAAGGCGATCGTCGCGCAGGGCGGCTGGCCCACGGTGCCGGCAGCCGCCATGAAGCCGGGCTCGCAAGGGCCGCAGATCGTGACCCTGCATCGGCGGCTCGAGGTGTCGGGCGATCTCGTCGGCCAGAGCATTCCCGACGAATATGACGCTGCCGTCGTGGCGGCGGTGAGGAAATTCCAGTCCCGTCACAATCTGCCACCGACGGGTGTCATCGACAGCAGGACGACCATAGACGCGCTGAACATTCCGGCGACCATCCGGCTCGCTCAGCTTCAGGCGAATCTGAAACGGCTGCAGACCTTGGCGCCGCTGGCTGCTGCCGCGGGTCGCTACGTTGCGGTCAATATTCCGTCGGCCCAGGTCGAGGCGGTCGAGAATGGCCAGGTGGTCCAGCGTCACGCTGCCGTCGTCGGCAAGCCCGAGCGGGCGACGCCGGAACTCTCGAGCAAGATCCAGGAGATCAATTTCAACCCGTATTGGTATGTGCCCAAGAGCATCATCTACAAAGATCTGGTGCCGAAGGCGCAGGAGTTTTCCCGCCGCAACCAGGACATGCTCGCCGCCTATCACATGGAAGCCTTTGACCCGGCCGGCAATCCCGTCGAGTCGCGCCAGATCAATTGGTTCGGCCAAGAGGTTTACAACTACCAGTTCCGGCAGCTCCCCTGGGACCAGAACTCCCTCGGCTTCGTGAAGATCAACTTCCCGAACAAGGATAGCGTTTATATGCACGACACGCCGCTCAAGAGCCTGTTCGGTCGCGCCGTGCGCTTCGACAGCTCGGGTTGCGTGCGCGTAGACAATATCGAGACGCTCATATCCTGGATCCTGCGCGACACGGGAGGCTGGGACACGCAGCACATTCTCTCCGTGAAGCAGTCGGGCGAGCAGATCGACGTGAAGCTCGTGAAGCCGATTCCGGTCTATTTCACCTATGTCAGCGCCTGGGCGACGCCGGATGGCTTGGTGCAATTCCGTCCTGACATTTATAACCAGGACGGCGCCCCGGAGACGGCCTCCGCCTATTGATCGACGGCGTCTCCTCTGATGACAGCTTGGGCTCGGCCTGATCGGGCCTCGCGGCATCAATGGCTCGCTGGCGAAGCTGTTGGATTTCCGTCCATGGCAGTTGTACCGTGAGCGCTTCTAGGCCCACGACTTGGGCGTTGCTGGCGCGCTCGCGCGACATGTGGTAGAGCCAGCCAAATGTCGAAGGGAGCGCCTCGCGGAGCAAGAAACGCGGGGTCAATCGTCCCTTGGCGAGGTAGGGCGGGTCTGAGGAGTAATTAGCCATGACGGCAAGTGATATGAGGCGCGCCGAGGCGCGCGGAAATGACTTCTTCACCAAGCCCTTGGAGGACGCCGACCCCGAAATCTTCGGGGCGATCGAGCACGAGCTTGAGCGCCAGCAGAACGAGATCGAGCTGATCGCCTCGGAGAACATCGTCTCCAAGGCGGTGCTCGACGCCGCCGGCACGCTCCTCACCAACAAATATGCCGAAGGCTATCCGGGCCGGCGCTATTACGGCGGCTGCCAATATGTCGACGTCGTCGAGCAACTCGCCATCGACCGCGCCAAGCGCCTGTTCAACTGCGCTTTCGCCAATGTCCAGCCGCATTCCGGCTCCCAGGCCAATCAGGCCGTCATGCTTGCCTTGATCAAACCCGGCGACACCATTATGGGACTGAGCCTCGCCGCTGGCGGCCATCTAACCCATGGCGCGCCGCCCAATCTCTCCGGCAAATGGTTCAATGCCGTTCAATACGGCGTGCGCCCGGACGATCACCGCATCGACTATGACGAGGTCGAGCGGCTCGCGCACGAGCACAAGCCGGCCATGATCATCACCGGCGGCTCGGCTTATCCGCGCATCATCGACTTCGTGCGGTTCCGCAAGATCGCCGACCAGGTCGGCGCCTATCTCATGGTGGACATGGCGCATTTCGCAGGCCTCGTCGCCGCCGGCTTGCATCCAAGCCCGCTGCCGCACGCTCATGTCGTCACCACCACCACCCACAAGACGCTGCGCGGACCCCGCGCCGGCATGGTGCTGTCCAACGACGAGGAGATCGGCAAGAAGATCAATTCGGCGGTGTTCCCCGGCCTTCAAGGCGGCCCCTTGATGCACATCATCGCCGCCAAGGCAGTGGCCTTCAAGGAGGCGCTGTCGCCGTCCTTCAAGCTTTACGCGCAGTCGGTGATCGACAACGCCAAGGCGCTCGGCGAGACGCTGGTCAAGGGCGGCGTGGCGCTCGTCTCAGGCGGCACCGACACGCATCTGATACTGGTCGATCTCCGGCCCAAGAAGCTCACCGGCAAGGCAGCCGAGATCGCGCTCGGCCGCGCCAACATCACTTGCAACAAGAACGGCGTGCCGTTCGATCCGGAAAAGCCCATGGTCACCTCAGGCATCCGGCTGGGCTCACCGGCCGGCACCACGCGCGGCTTCGGCATTGCCGAGTTCCAGTCGGTGGGCGGCATGATCATCGAGGTGCTTGATGGGCTTGCTGCCAATGGCGACGAGGGCAACGGCGCGGTCGAAGCGAGCGTGAAAAAACGTGCCATCGAGCTCTGCGGGCGCTATCCGATTTACCGGTAAAGCCGAGCGTGAGGGTGAGGAAGGGGAGGGCGGTCGCCCATGCGGTGCCCCTATTGCGGCAGCACCAACACGCAAGTGAAGGACTCGCGGCCTAGCGAGGACCACACCACGATCAGGCGCCGCCGGGTGTGCGCCGATTGCGGCGGGCGCTTCACCACCTTCGAGCGCGTGCAACTGCGCGAGCTGACCGTGATCAAGCGGAGCGGCCGCCGGATGCCGTTCGACCGCGACAAGCTGATGCGCTCGGTGCAGATCGCGCTCAGGAAGCGGCCGGTCGACCCCGAACGTATCGAGCGCATGGTGAGCGGCATCGTGCGCCGGCTCGAGAACCAGGGCGAGAACGACATCAAGTCCGAGACCATCGGCAAGCTGGTGATGGAGGCCTTGAAAGCGCTCGACGATGTGGCCTATGTGCGCTTCGCCTCAGTCTACAAGAATTTCCGCGAGGCCAAGGATTTCGAGGCGCTGCTCGGTGAGCTTGCCGCAACCGATGGCGACGATGAAGAGTCCTCGCCACGGAAGGCGGCGGCTAAAGCCGACGATTAGCCGCAAAAACCCCGATCCACCGATGAGCGCAAGCGATGAAGAGCATATGGCGCAGGCGCTCTCACTCGCCCGGCGCGGGCTTGGGCTCACCTGGCCGAACCCGTCGGTCGGCTCGATCGTCGTAGCCCCGTCAGGCGAGATCGTTGCGCGCGGCTGGACCGCACCCGGCGGCCGCCCCCATGCCGAGGCCATTGCGCTCGACTGCGCCCGCGATCGGGCTCGGGGCGCCACAATCTATGTGACGCTTGAGCCGTGCGCCCACGAAGGGGGAAGGGGGCTCGCCTGCGCCGATGTCATTGCCGCCGCGAAGCCTGCGCGCGCGGTGGTCGCGCTCCGCGATCCCGACCCGCGCACGTCGGGACAGGGGCTCGCCCGCCTTGAAGCCGCCGGCATCGAGGTGCGGGAAGGGGTGTTGGCGTCCGAGGCTGCAGAGGTCGCCCTTGGTCATCTCCTCCGCGTCACCGAGGGGCGTCCCGCCGTGACGCTGAAGCTTGCGCTCGGCGCCGACGGACTGATGCCGCGCGGCGACGGCGCCCCGGTGTGGATCACCGGTCCCGACGCCCGCGCCCATGGCCACCTGTTGCGCGCGCGGAACGATGCCATCCTGGTCGGCCGCGCCACCGTCCTCGCCGATAATCCAAGCCTCACCTGCCGCCTTCCCGGCATGGGATGCCGCTCGCCGGTGCGCGTGGTCTTGGACCGCCGCTTAAGGACGCCACCCGAAGTGCACCTCTTCGACGACATGATGGTGCCGGTCTGGCTCGTCTGCGCCGCCGACGAGGAGCATCCCAATGCCGATGCGCTGCAGGATCGCGGGGCCGAGATCGTTCCGGTCCCGGTCGACGCCCATGGCATGCTCGGCGTTCGCGACGCCTTGGAGACGCTCGCGAGCCGCGGCATCACGCGCGTGCTGGTTGAGGGCGGGCCTTCCGTGGCGCGCGCCTTTCTCGATGCCGACCTTATCGACGAGGCGGTGATCTACCAGGGCCCGGACCCTGCGGGCGCCGACGGCCTCATGCCCTTCGTCAGCGAAGGGCTTGATCGGCTGACCGGCAGCAGTCATTTCAAGCAAATTCACGCACGCTCCTTCGGACCCGACCGGATGACGTGGTGGCGGCGGATGCGGACATGTTCACCGGCATTATCAGCAGCATAGGCACGCTCGTGGAGCGGCAGGGCGCGCGTTTCAGCATCGCCTGCCGTTACAAGCGCGGAAGCCTGGAGGAGGGCGCCTCGATCGCCTGCGACGGCTGCTGCCTGACGCTGGTCGATGTGCGCAAAGCGCGCGGGAAGGGCGCCGTCTTCACGGTTGAAGCCTCCAACGAGACCTTGGCCCGCACCACAATCGGCGCGTGGCAGGAGGGACGGCGCATCAATCTCGAGCGTGCGCTGGCGCTTGGCGATGAGCTCGGCGGCCATCTCGTCACCGGCCATATCGACGGGCTTGCCAAGATCGTCGAGCGCGAGACCGACGGCGAGAGCGTCAGATTCGTCGTCGAGAGCCCTCAAGCGCTGGCACGCTTCATCGCCGAGAAGGGCTCGGTCGCGCTCGATGGCGTGTCGCTCACGGTTAATGCCGTGGATGGCACACGCTTCGGCGTGAACGTGATCCCATACACTCTAGCCCACACGACATGGGAGGATCGGGTGCCCGGCGATCTGTTAAACCTTGAAGTCGATCTCCTTGCGCGCTACGTCGCACGCTTGGCAGAAAGCGAAGGCCGCGCCCCGTGACCATTGTCAGTAATCCTCGTCACCATCAGTTCCTCTCCTCCATCGAAGAGGTGGTCGAGGATGCGCGCAACGGCCGCATGTTCATCCTGGTCGACGCCGAGGAGCGTGAGAACGAAGGCGATCTCGTCATCCCCGCCCAGATGGCGACGCCCGATACCATCAACTTCATGGCCAAGAACGGCCGCGGGCTGATTTGCCTGGCGCTGACGCCCGAGCGCGCCAAGCAGCTGCATCTTGAGTTGATGTCGCGCTCCAACCGCAGTCGGCATTCGACCGCCTTCACCGTTTCGATCGAGGCGCGGGAAGGGGTCTCGACCGGCATCTCCGCCCATGACCGGGCCCATACTATTTCCGTCGCCATCGATCCGACCAAGGACTATCGCGACGTCATGACCCCGGGCCATGTGTTTCCGCTCGTGGCCAAGGAGGGCGGCGTGCTCGTGCGGGCCGGCCACACCGAGGCGGCCGTGGACCTCGCCTGCCTCGCCGGGCTTTATCCGTCTGGCGTGATCTGCGAGATCATGAACGACGACGGCACCATGGCGCGGCTTCCCGACCTCGTCGCCTTCGCCCAGCGCCATGGACTGAAGATCGCGACCATCGCCGATTTGATCGCCTATCGCCTGCGCTACGACCATTTGGTGAAGGTTGTGGCCGAGACCAAAATCGACAGCGCCTTCGGCGGCGCTTTCGCTCTCAAGGTCTATGCCACGACCGTCGATCCTGCCGAGCACGTGGCGATCGTCAAGGGCGACGTGGCCTCGGGCGGTCCGGTGCTCGTGCGCGTGCATGCTCTGAATACCATCGACGATGTGCTGTCGGTCGGGAGCAACCGCGAGACGCTGGTGCACAAAGCCATGGACATCATCGGACGCGAAGGGCGTGGCGTGATCGTCCTCATCCGCGAATCGAGGCCGGACGCCATCTCCGCGCGCCTCAGGGCGGAAGCGGGCGGCGCCGGTCAGCAGCGGCTCATCGAATACGGCATCGGCGCCCAGATCCTGCTCGACCTTGGCGTGCGCGAGATGGTGCTGCTCAGCAATTCACCGGCGCGCAAGATCGTTGGTCTTGAGGGCTATGGCCTCAAGGTGGTCGGCCACCGGGGCCTGGAGAGGAGGCCATGAGCCGCAAAGGCCCACGCTCGGTCCTCATCATCGAGGCGCGCTTCTACGAGGACATCGCCGACGAGCTCGCCCGCGGCGCCATCGAGGAGCTTGACGCCCATCAGATGGCCTATGAGCGGCTCGCCGTGCCGGGTTCGCTCGAAATCGCGCTCGCGCTCAGCCTGGCACTCGCCAACGGCTTCGTCGGCCGGGCGGGGAGGCATCGGGGCTGCATCGCCCTTGGCTGCGTCATCCGCGGCGAGACGACCCATTACGACATCGTGGCCCGAGAGTCGGCGGCAGGCCTGCATCAGCTCGCCGTACAGCATGCGGTGCCGATCGGCTTCGGCATCCTCACCTGCGAGAGCCGCGAGCAGGCCTGGGAACGGGCGAGCGTCGAGGGCCGCAACAAGGGCCGCGACGCGGCGCTTGCCTGCCTCACCCTGATGCAGCTCGAGCAGCATTTCTCCTCTGCGAGCCGGCGCTAGCCGCCATGGCTCCGCGCGGCAAGACTGAAAACCGCGCGTCCTCCCGCAGTGCGGCGAGGCTTGCCGCGGTGCAAGCGCTCTATCAGATGGACATGACCGGGATCGATCTCAACGACGTCATCGCCGAGTTTGAGACCCATCGCCTCGGCAAGGAGATCGAGGACTGCCAATATCGCGACGCCGAGCCGGCCTTCTTCCGCAATCTGGTCGAGGGCGTGGTGCGCGAGCAGCTCAGCATCGACCCGCTGATCGACAAGCAGCTCGCCGAGGGCTGGCGGCTTACCCGCGTCGATTCGATCCTGCGCGCCATCCTCCGCGCCGGAGCCTATGAGCTCCTCGTTCGCAGCGACGTCCCGGCCCGCGTCGTGATCACCGAATATGTGGACATCGCGCATGCCTTTTTCTCCGAGGAGGAGCCGAAGGTGGTGAATGGCATCCTTGACCGGCTCGCCCATACGGCACGGCCCAAGGAGTTTGCGCCACGAGGTGGGAGCGATGGTTGAGGGCGTCGCGCGCGTCGAGGGGGAGCGCCTTGGCGAGTTCGACCTCATCGCCCGTTATTTTGCGCCGCTCGCCACCGAAGCCGCGGCGCTGGGCTTGCGCGACGACGCCGCCGTGCTGCGCCCGCCCGAGGGACAGGAGATCGTGCTCTCCTGCGACACCATCGTCGAGGGCGTGCATTTCCTCAAAGAGGATCCGCCAGAGAGCATCGGTCACAAGGCCTTGGCGGTGAACCTGTCGGACCTCGCCGCCAAGGGCGCGAGGCCTTACGTCTATCTCTTGGCGCTGTCCCTGCCGGCCGATGCCGCTTCAAGCTGGCTTGAGGCGTTCGCGTCGGGACTTCGCGCGCTGCAGGAGCTGTCCGGCATCGCCCTCGTCGGCGGCGATACCACCGCGACGCCTGGCCCCCTGAGCGTGACCGTCACGGCTCTCGGCCTGATCCCGCAGGGCCGCGCGGTGCTGCGGCTCGGCGCTAAAGAGGGCGACCGCCTCTATGTGAGCGGCACCATCGGCGACGCCTATCTCGGCCTTCGCGTCCTTAAGCAGCCCGCGCTTGGGCGGTTCTGGGGCCTCTCCGAGGACGACACGGCGTTCGTCGTCGACCGCTACCGGCGGCCGAACCCCCGCACCGACCTTGCGCTTCTCGTCCGCAACTTCGCGCAGGGCGCCATCGATGTGTCCGATGGGCTCATGGGCGATATCGAGAAGCTTGCCCGCGTCTCCCATGGGAGCGCGCTGATCGAGGCCTCCCGCGTGCCGTTCTCGCAGCCCGCGCAAAAGGCGCTTGCGCGGGAGCCTGAGCTTCTCGAAGCGCTGGTCACGGCCGGCGACGACTACGAGATCGTGGCGGCTGTGCCCGAGATGAGCGGCGATGCCTTCGAGACCGAGGCGCGAGCCAAGGGCACCAGCGTCACGATGATCGGCCGCATGGACGGGTCAAGCGGCGAGGCCCGCCTGATCGGGCCTGACGGCAACACGGTTAAGCTCGGCGCTAAGAGCTTCAGCCATTTCTAGGCTCTCGGCCGGGAGATTGGGCCAAAATCCCGCTTGGCCCAGGCGTCTGTTGCTTCCTGCCCACAACTTTGGCATTTTCCGCGCGGGCTTAGCACCATCACTCTT
>JAENXG010000159.1 GCA_016649675.1 Methyloceanibacter sp. | reverse complement strand
TGCCCGAGGATCGCGCCCGGGCACGAGCAAGCCGTCCTGCCGATCGCGAACCACTTCGGGAAGGCCGCCGACCTTGCTGGCCACAACCGGCGTTCCGCATGCCAGTGCTTCTGCTGCGACCAGAGAGAAGGATTCGTCCCGACGCGGACACTACGCCGATCCGCGCTTCAACTAATTGGCGCGAGTTGAGTTAACCCCATCCCAATTCGAAACTTAGTGCACCTTTTGGGTCACAATCACCAACAAAGTCCGCGGAGTGCGGACCAATGCCGCACACCCCCCGAATTCTTGTACTAAGCCGAGTTACCGGTCGCAGGTGCCTATCGCCTCAGGATGAGGCCCAGTGAAGCCTACACACTCGGCCCCCCCATCAAAGGGAAGCGGGACTTGATCTTCTTGAAGAGCCCGTCGCGGACGGCGCGGTAGGCGGCCAGGATCTGCTCGCGGCTGCCGCTGGCGAGGCTCGGGTCCATCGTCGGCCAATATTCGACATCAACGGCATAGCCATAGGTCAGCTCGAGCGCCTTGTGGTGGGCCTCGGGCGCCAGCGTCACGATGAGATCGAAGGAGGTGTCGTGCACGCCGGCAAGCGGCACCGGCTTGTGCTTCGACATGTCGATGCCGAGCTCCTCCATGGCGGCGACCGCGAACGGGTCGGGCTCGCCCGGGCGCACGCCGGCCGAGCCGACATAGATGCGAGAGCCGGCGAGATGCTTGAGGATGGCCGCGGCCATCGGCGAGCGCACAGCGTTGCGGTTGCAGGCGAAGAGGACCGCGCCCGGCAGATCGGCCCCGCCCCCCAAGGCATCATCCCTTCCAGTGGAGCGCGCAGAGGAGCGTGAACAGGCGTCGTGCGGTCGCGAGGTCGACGGCGATCTTGCCCTTGAGCCGTTCTTTGAGGAGCTGGCTGCCCTCGTCGTGCAGGCCGCGCCGTCCCATGTCGATGGCCTCGATGCGCGAGGCGGGCTGGGTCTTGATCGCCTGGTAGTAGCTCTCGCAGATGAGGAAATAGTCCTTCACCAGGCGGCGGAAGGGCGAGAGCGACAGCATCACATGGGTGATCGGGACGCGCTCGGTGTCGCCGACGGTGAACACGAGGCGGTTGTCGGCGAGCGAGAGGCGGAGCGTATAGGGGCCGCCGTCATGGCCTTCGAGCGCGAAAGCGTTACGCTCGAGGAGATCAAAGATGGCGACCTCGCGCTCGTGGTCGACCTCGGCGTTGTTGCGCCCGATCGAGGCCTCGTCGAGCGTCACCTCGATGAGGCGTGCCGCTTCCGGCCATGGCGGCTCCGGCGGCTGCTCCTGCTGCTCGGTCATGTCTCGTCTCGCGCATTGAGCCTGATGGCGACGGAGCGGCGATGGGCGTCGAGGCCTTCCGCTTTCGCGAGGACCATGGCGGCGGGCCCAAGCGCATTGAGGCTCTCGGCATCGAGCTTGAGGATCGAGGTGCGCTTCATGAAATCGAGCACGCCGAGGCCTGAGGCATAGCGGGCGCTGCGCGCGGTGGGGAGCACATGGTTGGTGCCGGCAACATAATCGCCGATCACCTCGGGCGTATAGCGCCCGATGAAGATGGCGCCGGCATCGTGCACAAGCGCGGCAAGCGCGTCCGGATCGCTCGTGGCGATCTCGAGATGCTCCGGCGCCAGGCGATCGGAAATCGCGGGCGCCTGGTCGAGGCTCTCGACCAGGATGATGGCGCCGAAATCCTGCCAGCTTGCGCGCGCCACCGTCGCCCGCGGCAGAGTGGCAAGCTCGGCCTCGACGGCCGCCTCGACCGCGCGGGCAAAGTCCGCATCGTCGGTGATGAGGATCGCTTGCGCGGCCACGTCGTGCTCGGCCTGGGCGAGAAGGTCGGCAGCGATCCAGGCCGGGTCGTTGTCAGAATCGGCGATGACCACGACCTCTGACGGCCCGGCCACCATGTCGATGCCGACCTGGCCGAAGACCTGGCGCTTGGCGGCCGCCACATAGGCGTTGCCGGGGCCGACGATCTTGGCCACCGGCGGGATGCTCTCCGTGCCGTAGGCGAGTGCAGCGATGGCCTGCGCGCCGCCCACGCGATAGATCTCGCTCACCCCCGCAAGCTCGGCCGCGGCGAGCACCAGCGGGTTGAGCTCGCCCTTTGGCGCCGGCACCACCATGACGATGCGCCCCACCCCTGCGACCTTCGCCGGCACGGCATTCATCAGGACCGAGCTCGGATAGCTCGCGGTGCCGCCCGGCACATAAAGCCCGACCGAGGCGACCGGCGTCCAGCGCGTGCCGAGCTCCACGCCTTGCGCGTCCCGATAGTGATCGTCCTTCGGCAGTTGGCGGCGGTGATGGTCGAGGATGCGGTCATGGGCGAACTCGAGCGCTGCCAGCGTCTTGGCGTCGACTCTCGCCCGCGCCGCTTCGATCTCGGCCGGTGCGACCTTGATGTTCGTCGTGCGCAGGTCAAGCCCGTCATAGATCGAGGTGAGATTGAATAGAGCCGCATCGCGCTCGGTCCGCACCCGGGCGATGATGGCGGCGACGGTCTCGTTGACGTCACCCGCCGACTCGCGCTTGGCGGCCAAGAGCGAGGCGAAGCGGTCCTCGAAATCGGGATCGGCGGTCTTGAGCCACACGGCCATGGCGAGCGCTTTATGTGCCGGCGTCGCCGGGCTTGCCGCCCGCGCCGGGCTCTTCACCCGGATGCTCAGGTCGCGAGTGGGTACGCCACACAATCCCAAGATCCTTGAGCTCGGCCTCGATGCATTCGACCTGGAGCTGGATGGAGGCATCGCCGGAGAAAGTGAGCGTCACGAGGCCGCCCGGCAGATCGCCCGGCTCGAAGCTCACGGCCAGGAGCGACAGGACGCGGTCGCCGCCCGAGGGCTTGACGTTCTTCAGCTGCGCGCCGAACACGCGGTCGAATCTGAGCGCCGTCCGCTGCCGCCGATAGTTCTTGCTGCCGGCCTCGCGCGCCGCCTTCTCCCAGTCGAAGCGGTTGAGGACCGCGGCGAAGCGCTTCTGCGCCGGGACATAGGTCATGTCGGCGACGCGCACCACCGCGTCCTGCAGAAGGGAGGACACGACGGCGAGGTCCTCCTCGTCCAGTGCGATGAGTTTCAGCTCGGTCATGGCGACAAAGGCGGCTTTCGGCATGGGCGTACCACGCTCAGGCATGACATGAAACTGTCAAGTTAGGAAAGGCCTAGCTCGAAAGCCGCTCGATACGGGCGCCGCATTTGCCGAGCTTCTCCTCGATGCGCTCGAAGCCGCGGTCGAGATGATAGACGCGGCCGATCATCGTCTCGCCCTGGGCGGCAAGCCCGGCAATAATGAGCGACACCGAAGCCCGCAAGTCGGTTGCCATGACCTGCGCGCCGCGCAGGCCGCTCACCCCGGTGACGAGCGCGGTATCGCCCTTGAGATCGATGCGGGCGCCGAGTCGCGCCAGCTCCTGCACATGCATGAAGCGGTTCTCGAAGATGGTCTCGCGCACCGTGGAGGTGCCATTGGCGATGCACATCAGCGCGATGAGCTGGGCCTGCAGGTCGGTGGGGAAGCCCGGGAAGGGCTGGGTCTCCACGGAGACCGCGCTCAAGCCTCCGCCGTTCCGCGCCACTTTGATGCCGGTCGGCTTTTCCTCGATCTCGACGCCGGTCGAGCGCAGCAGCTGGAGCGCATCTTGCAGAAGGTCGCCGCGAGCGCCGTCCAAGAAGACCTCGCCGCCGGTCATGGCTACCGCCATGGCATACGTCCCCGTCTCGATGCGGTCGGGAAGGACAGTATGCTCGGCACTGTGGAGGGTCTCTCGTCCCTGGACCCACAAGGTCGCGCTGCCGATCCCCTCGATCCTGGCGCCCATCTTGACGAGGCAATTGGCGACATCGGCGACCTCAGGCTCGCGCGCGGCGTTCTCAATCACCGTCTCGCCGCGGGCCAGCACGGCGGCCATTAAGGCGTTGTGGGTGGCGCCGACGGAGACCTTGGAGAGCGCGATCCGGTTGCCGGTCAAGCCTCTGGGCGCACGTGCGATGACGTAGCCTCCCTCAAGCTCGATCTCGGCGCCGAGCGCCTCGAGCGTGGTCAAATGCATATCGACGGGACGCGTGCCGATGGCGCAACCGCCCGGCAGCGAGACTTTCGCGCGGCCGCAGCGGGCGACGAGCGGCGCGAGCACCCAGAAGCTTGCCCGCATGCGCGCGACCATCTCGTAAGGCGCCGTGGTGTCGACGATATCGGGCGCGGTGAGCCTGAAGGTCTGACCGTCGCTCGTGCGCTGGCCGGCCTTTTTCCCGGCGATGGTGACGTCGATCCCGTGATTGCCCAAGATACGGGCAAGAAGGGTGACATCGGCGAGGCGCGGAATATTGTTCAGCGTCAGAGTCTCGCGGGTGAGAAGGCTGGCAATCATCAAAGGCAGCGCAGCGTTCTTGGCGCCGCTGATCGGTATGGTACCATTCAAGCGCTCGCCGCCGACAATGCGGATTCGGTCCATGGCGTCAGTACTCCCTCGAGCGCCCCCGCCCCCTTCGCGCATCACAAAACTCCCCCGTTACGGCCGACCCACCTCCCTCAAGGCGGGCCAGCAGAAGCAAGCTTACCTGCTAGGCTCTTGTCTGTCCTCCCTCATCGCGAGGGGTCGAAGAGGCCTTGCGAGCACGGGCTTGCGCCTTGCGTTTCAAGAGGTTGGCGCGAAGCTCCTGTTCAAGCCGGGCGCGGCGCGTCTCGACGCCACCCTCTGCCGGCTTGTGGCCTGCTTCATTTTTGCGCTGTCCGGTCATCCCCTCGTCCCCTCCGCCGGCTTTCTTATAGCATGCCTGCGTCATCAGCTAACGACCTTGGCGGGCAGGGGTTCCCCGCCTTGCATGCGCTTTCCCGCTATGGCAGGGTCGCAGCCCTTGACGCGAGGCGTTCTTGGGAGCGGCCGTTGCGCCCTCGAGACCTCGGCTGGTCTCTCGCCGCCATAGCTCAGTGGTAGAGCACGTCATTGGTAATGACGGGGTCGGTAGTTCAATCCTACCTGGCGGCACCAATAACTTCAAAGACTTACTAGAAGCTCTCTAAATCCTATTCCGCTGGTAAGTGCAGCCTAAGTGCATCAGGGAGCAATCTCCCACGCCACGTTGACCTCCAGGGGATCGCAAATTTACTTCAGCGAGGCTTCCAGCAATTTGCGCGCGCGGCAAGGATTAATACCCCGGTGTCGATGCGGGAGCTGGCGCGACGGCCTTTACGAGATCGCGCGTGCTTAGGTGGATACGATGGTACTCACCGCGAAGTGGATAACGCTGTACCTCACGATGATCGACGAAAAGCGAGGATGTGCTGCCGGACCGCAAAGGCGAATGGACGCTCTATCCCTACATATCCGCCGCCGACAAATTCGGCGCCTAGGTTATATTCCGGGCAGGACGTTAGCCGCCAAGGGGCAATTTATGCGCTTGCTGTTCTCCGCTGCGCTTTGCTTGTGGTTTGCCGCTGCCCATGCCGGTGAAATCGAGGGACAGGCAAAGCCCGTCGATGGAGATTCTTTCAACATGGAAATCCGCCTTTTCGGGATCGACGCCGCCGAAGCCAGCCAGACTTGCAAAGATGCAAAGGGGCAAGACTATCCTTGCGGCCAAATTGCTAGTGACGCGTTGAGCGGATTTCTCAAGGACGAAACCGTGCGTTGCGAAATACAGACACAAGATCGCCGTTACGACCGACCTGTCGCCATTTGCTACGCGGATGGCGTTGACATCGGCGCCGCGCTTGTCGATCAGGGCCTTGCTGTCGCG
>JAENXG010000520.1 GCA_016649675.1 Methyloceanibacter sp. | reverse complement strand
GTCCTGGTGAGCCTCGACCTCACCGCCGTCCCCGCAGGAGAGCATGCGTTTCACATCCACGCGGTCGGCAAATGCGAGCCGCCCGACTTCAAGTCTGCCGGCCCCCACTTCAATCCCGACAACACCAAGCACGGCCTGATGAACCAAGAGGGCCCGCATGCCGGCGACATGCCGAACCTGCATGTCCCCGCCGATGGCAAGCTCCAGGTGGAGGTGCTGAATCCCACGGTGAGCTTAAGCGGCGAGTCGGCGCTGCTCGACGCTGACGGCTCGGCCCTCGTCATCCATGCCGGCGCCGACGACTACAAGACGGACCCCGCCGGCAACGCCGGCGGCCGCATCGCCTGCGGTGTGATCACGCCTTAGTCCCTAGCCAGGCCATTGCAGCAAACTCCATCCCTCCCCTTGATGGGGAGGGGGGTCGGCCAAGGGCCGAGCCGGGTGGGGTGACAAGTGATGCCTCGATAAAAGCCCCCCACCCGGCGCGCAAAGCGCGCCGACCTCCCTACGAGGGGAGGTATGGAGCGGAAGCTGGTCTCGTCTTAACGGAGGACGCCAGCAACGCGCTTTGATTGCTCCGGCCGGATGGGTGCGTTATGAGAGGAGATCGCCTGAGCAACAACCGCACCGAAAACAAATGGGCAATGCCAAGCTAGAGGCAGAGCGGCCGCTCTCCCCGCATCTCCAGATTTACCGGCCGATGCTCACCATGATGATGTCGATCGCCCATCGCATCTCGGGGGCTTCGCTTGCGGTCGGCTTCCTCCTGCTGGCCTGGTGGCTGGTGGCGATCAGCGCAGGCCCTGAGCCATATGCCCATGTCAGCCATTTCTTCGCGAGCATCCCCGGGCGGGCGCTGCTCTTTCTCTTCAGCTGGGCGCTCATCCACCACATGCTCGGCGGCATTCGCCATTTGATCTGGGATACGGGCCACGGTCTCGACAAGGTCAGCATCGAGATCTTCGCCTGGGCCACCATCATCGGTTCGACCACGCTGACTGTCCTCCTGTGGATCGTGGGCTACTGGCTGAGGGCAGCGCATTAGCCATGGCGACACCCCTTAAGCGCGTTCGCGGTTTAGGCGCCGCCCATCGGGGCACCGAGACCTTCTGGCGCCAGCGGCTGACGGCCGTCGCCAATATCCCGCTCGTCCTCTTCCTCATCCTGTCGATCGTCACCCATATCGGCGCCGACTATGCAGAGGTCAGGGCCTATTTCGCGCGGCCCCTCGTTGCTCTCGCCATGCTCGCGCTCATGATCTCGGCCGCGGTCCATATGCGCATCGGGCTGAAAGAGATCATCGAGGATTACGTGCATGGCGGCATGAAGGTGGTCGCCATCCTGCTTGCCACCTTCTTCGCGGCCGGCGTCGGGCTTGCTTGCGTCGTCGCCATCCTCAAGATCAGTCTCGGAGCCTGACAGTTCATGCCGCAAGACGCGACGCCCCAAGACGCCATGCCGCCCCATAACGCGGTGAAGGTGAACGGCCGCGCCTATCCCATCATCGACCACGCCTATGACGTGGTGGTGGTCGGCGCCGGCGGCTCGGGGCTACGCGCCGTCGTCGGTGCAAGCGAGGCGGGCCTGCGCACCGCCTGCATCACCAAGGTCTTCCCCACCCGCTCCCACACCGTCGCCGCACAAGGCGGCATCGCCGCGGCGCTCGGCAATATGGGCCCCGACGACTGGCGCTGGCACATGTACGACACGGTGAAGGGCTACGACTGGCTCGGCGATCAGGACGCCATCGAGTATCTCTGCCGCAACGCCCCTGAGGCCGTGTACGAGCTCGAGCATTGGG
>JAENXG010000105.1 GCA_016649675.1 Methyloceanibacter sp. | reverse complement strand
TGATCGACAGGAAGGTGACCGCACCGGTGCGGAACGTGAGCTCTTGCAGATCGGCGAGCTTCACGATGACTTGGTTGCGGTTGATGATCGAGTGGTAGTCGGTGAGGCCGACAATCCGGAACTTCTCGCCGAGAAGCGTGATCTCGTCACCCACCTTTTTGCCTAAGGTCCGCGCGATATCGTTCCCGACCAAGGCAACCATGCGTTCGTCGGGATTGGGAACGCGCCCATCCTTCAAAGGCACATTTGCCCAATAGAAGCCCTCAGGCGCCCACCCCGCGGCGAGCACGTTGTCGTCGTTGTCGGTGGCGGCAAAGGTGATGAGCTGGCCGGAGACGGCGGCAACGCCTGGAATCTTGGCAATCTCAGGGATCAGGGCCTCCGGGATCGTGCCGCCAAAGGGTTCGGCGATGCCACGCCGCTTCACCGTCAAATCCGTGCCATGCTCGTCGAAGCTCCGTTGCACGTTCTCATGCACGCTTCGGGACAGCCCATAGAGGGTGATGAAGCTGCCGACGGCGAAGGCAACGCCAAGTATCGTGAGAATGGACCGCGCCCGCCGCCGTTGCAGATTGCGGAAGGCAAATTCGAGATGATTCATAGGGCCTCCTCGTGGGCCGGCACCCTCTGCTGGTCCATCGTCACCTTGCCGTCCTTCATGTTTATCTGTCGCGCGCAGCGCCCTGCTTGGTCCGGCGCGTGAGACACCATGACCAGAGTCGAGCCGCGCGCGCGCTGGAGATCAAACAGGAGATCCAAGATCGCGGAAGCGTTGACGCTGTCGAGATTGCCGGTCGGCTCATCGGCGAGGATGAGTTTCGGATCGTTGATGATGCTTCGCGCGATGGCGACGCGCTGACGCTCGCCGCCGGACAGCTCCTGCGGCAAGTGGGTGGCGCGGTCAGTCAGCCCTACCGTGTCGAGCGCTTCTTCGACCCGGCGCCGGCGCTCGCTACTGCTGGCACTGGAACCAAACATCGCCACCTCGACGTTCTCGCGGGCCGTCAGCGTGGGAAACAGATTGAAGTCCTGAAACACGATGCCGATCTCGGAGCGCCGCAAATTTGTCCACTGTCGTAGTGTAGTGACGGGCTCGCCCTTCCAGCGAAGGATCCCTTTCGTTGGGATCCTGATGCCGCACATCACGAGGATGAGCGTCGTCTTGCCGCTGCCGCTCGCGCCGACGATGGCGACTGATTCGCCTTCCCCGAAGCTGAGATTGACGTCCCTTAGCGCGACGATTCGCCCATTGTCGAAGTCATGGCCGACATGATCAAGGGCGATGAGGGAGCTTGCTTCCATGGTTGCGCTCATTTGGCCGCACGGCTGCGCATGAAGGCGATGAGAGCGTTCATGTCGCCGTGGTTGCTCGCCAACACATTGGCGTATTCCTGAATCTCAGCGTTCAGAGCGCTATGGCCGTCAAGCAGGAGATCGACGATGCGCCAGGATTGGCCATCGGGCCGCATCCACCAGATCCACGTCTGATCCTCCTTGCCCGGCACGGAGCGGCGGCTCGCGGCAAGCTGATCGCCCCCGATGGGCGGCCGATGCCCGATGAAGGTCATCGTCGTGCCGGGTGCTTTCATACGCCGAAGATATCCACTGATGACGTCTTCCTCGAAGGCTTGCAGAAAGTCCTTGCGCTCCTCCTCCGTCGCCTTGTCCCAGGCTTTGCCCAGCGCCTCCTTGCCCATTGCCGGCACGTCGAACGCCCAAGCGAGCAAGGCGCGGCACCTTTCGCGCGCATCAGCCTCCGAGCCGGAGGAGAAGAACCCGACCGAAGCCACATTCACCCGTTCGACGAAGGCACGAATAGCGTCCTGAGAGTCTGCGTTCGCCGCAATGGCTGGCGCTGCGAGCCAGACAAGAGCAGGCAAAAGCGCGCTCAACAGAAGGGCGGACGGACCACCGCACTTTAACCTGCCGCAAACCGCCAAGAAAAATGCCGACATGGGCTCAACACTTGATGACTCTCGCGCGGTCGTGCAAGCCCAAAACGCGATCTAGATGAGCGAACTTCATATGCAGCATCGGCGTTGACGCTTCGCAAGTTGCATCCTAACGCGGGGATTAAGGGTTAAACCAGCTGGCGAACTCGGCTGAAACGCCGCATGGACAGCTAAGCCGTCGCGAATAGCTTCTTGCCCCGGCTTAGCGTTTTCGCCGAAGCGAACAGCGGCATGGGAGATTAAACGTTGCGGAGCGGGAGCAATCGAACCGAAAAGGCTTCTCACTTCGATGGGTCGGTGTGCGGCAAGCTGTTGCGTGCCAGCGCAGCGCTGATGCTGATGTCGGTCCCTGGGCTTGCCGAGGACAGCACCGTCGATACCAAGGAAGGGCCGATCAGGGTCGAGACGGTTGCCGACGGGCTCGAGCATCCCTGGGGTCTCACCTTTCTGCCGGACGGGCGCATGCTCGTCACCGAGCGGCCGGGACGGCTTCGCATCGTGACGCCGGACGGCAACACATCCGAGCCGCTCAAAGGCGTGCCGCAGGTCTTTGCGCAAGGTCAGGGCGGGCTGCTCGACGTGGCGCTCGATCCCGACTTCGCGTCGAACCGGCTCGTCTATCTCGCTTATTCCGAGCCTGGTGACGGTGGCGCCGGAACGGCGGTGGCGCGCGGCAAGCTCGCCGACGCCGGTCTCGATGCTGTGCAGGTGATTTTCCGGCAAGAGCCCAAAGTCGTCGGCGGGAACCATTTCGGCGGCAGGCTCGCTTTCGCCCCCGACGGCAAGTTGTTCATCACGCTCGGCGAACGCTTTCAATTCGAGCCGGCCCAGGACCTTTCCAACCATCTCGGCAAGATCGTGCGCCTCAATCCCGACGGCTCGGTGCCGGAGGACAATCCCTTTGTCGGGCGGAAAGACGCCAAGCCCGAGATCTGGTCCTATGGCCACCGCAATCCGCAAGGCGCCGCCATCCACCCCAAGACCGGAAAGCTCTGGGAGAGCGAGTTCGGCCCGCTGGGCGGCGATGAGATCAACATTCCGGAGCCCGGGCGGAATTACGGCTGGCCCGTCGTGAGCTGGGGCAAGCACTATGACGGCCGCGCCATCCCCGCGCCGCCGACGCACCCTGAGTTCGCCGACGCCATCGATCATTGGAACCCGGTGATCTCGCCGTCGGGGATCACCTTCTATACGGCCGATGCCATCCCCGGCTGGAAAGGCAATCTCCTGATTGCCGGTCTATCATCCGAGGCGATTGTCCGGCTGACGCTCGACGGCGAGAAGGTGACAGGAGAGGAGCGCATCCCGATGGGCACCCGCATTCGCGACGTGGTGCAAGGGCCCGACGGCGCCGTCTATGCGCTCACCGACGAAGACGACGGCAAAATTCTGCGGCTCACCTTGGGACATCCGGGCGGTTGAGTGAGGCCAGGCTCCTGAAAATTTGCTATCCTGTCCTCCTAAACCTAGGAGGCCGTCATGCATGCACCTCATGTGGACGTAGGGTTAGGTTCCAAACAGACTACGCGCTCCCCCGCAACCAAGACCCTCGACTTTCTATGGCTTGAGCTGACCAACCGCTGCAATTTGCGGTGCGTCCATTGCTACACCGAGTCCCATCCGCACAGCGGCGATCGCGACGTCTTGACGGCGCAAGACTACGACTCCCTGATGCGCCAAGCTTACGACCTCGGCTGCCGCAAGCTTCAATTCATCGGCGGAGAGCCGCAACTCAATCGCGATTTCCAGAAACTCCTGGTCACGGCCAACACCATCAGCTTCGAGTTCATCGAGGTGTTCAGCAATCTCACCCAGCTCGACGACGAAACGATCTGCTATGCCGCAAGCAATGGGATTTGCTTCGCCACTTCGGTCTATTCCGACGAGCCGGAGGCGCACGACGCCATTACCGGTGTGAGATCGAGCCACGCGCGCACGATCAGAAATCTCAAGAAGCTGATCGACAAGGGCATCGAGACCCGTGTGGCCACCATCGTGATCAACCAGGATCAAGCGAACGTGGCTCGCACCAAGCGATTTCTGGTTGAGCTTGGCGTGAGCCAGGTCAGAAGCGCGGAAACCCGGGAGTTCGGCCGCGGCGAGGAAATTCTCTCACGCCCAGCGCGCCTGGAAGGCCTGTGCGGTCATTGCTGGTCCGGCAAGTTGTGTATCGCGCCGGACGGCGCAGCCTATCCCTGCGTCATGGCGAGGCAGTGGCCCGTCGGCAACGTCCTCGAAATGTCGCTCGCCGAGATCGTTGCAGGGCGCTCGCTCGAAGACATGCGCCAAGCGATTTTCGATACCGTTTGGCTTCCTAAGCTCGCCGACGCCGGCAACGGAGGAGAAGTCGGCACCCACGAGCTTGAGATGGTCCGTAAGCCAAGCAAGCCACAGAAGCCGCACAAGCCACAGAAGCCGCCCAAACCATGCGCGCCCTTCAAGCTCAATCCCAAGCATCCTCACAAGCCCAAAACGAAGCCCGGACATCCGGCGCAGAAGCCGAGCGATGACGAGTGCTTTCCGTGCCCGCAAAGCTGCGTGCCCGACACAGTCCCCCCGGAATGTCCACAGAGCTGCGGGCCATTTCCGGCACGTGTGCCGGGAGAAAAGAAAAAGAAAAAGGAGTGATCTTCGGTGGGCGTGTCCGCCTGCGCTGCGCCAGAAGGCGCCATGCGGCAGCGCGATTGACACGGCGCAACCCGCGGAGTTGAACTGACGGCCCTATTCGATAACGCATTCGTGTGCGCGAGCAATATGCCTGCGTTCACAATGCTGCCACACGAATGCTTATCGCATCACCTCATGTCTCCCACGCCGCCGATCCTCTCCATCAAGAACCTGTCGAAGACCTATGCCTCGGGCTTCCAGGCCCTCAAAGGCGTCAGTCTCGACATCAACAAGGGCGAGATCTTCGCCCTGCTCGGGCCTAACGGTGCCGGCAAGACCACGCTGATCAGCATCATCTGCGGAATCGTGAAGGCCTCTTCGGGCACCGTGACCGTCGACGGTCACGATATCGTCACCGACTTCCGCGCCGCCCGCTCGATGATCGGGCTCGTGCCGCAGGAACTGACGGCCGACATGTTCGAGACCGCGTGGGCGACCGTCAGCTTAAGCCGCGGGCTATGGGGCAAATGGGAGAATCCCGCTTATCTCGAGAAAGTGCTGAAGGATCTGTCCTTGTGGGACCGGAAGGATTCCAAGCTCATGACGCTGTCCGGCGGCATGAAGCGCCGGGTGCTGATCGCCAAGGCCTTGTCGCACGAGCCCACGGTCCTCTTTCTCGACGAGCCCACCGCCGGCGTCGATGTCGAGCTGCGCAAGGACATGTGGCAGGTGGTCCGCTCGTTGCGCGATTCCGGCGTCACCATCATTCTCACCACCCATTACATCCACGAAGCCGAGGACATGGCTGACCGGATCGGGGTGATCAACAAGGGCGAGCTCATCCTCGTCGAGGACAAGGCCGAGCTGATGCACAAGCTCGGCAAGAAGCAGCTGACGCTCCAGCTGCATGACAGTCTCGACACCCTGCCGGCAGGGCTTGCCGCCCATCATTTGACGCTCGTCAATGGCGGCAGCGAGCTCATCTACACCTACGACACGCAAGGCCCCCGCACCGGCATCGCCACCCTCCTCACCGACCTGGCCGGCGCCGGCATCAGGTTCAAGGACCTCGACACGACGCAAAGCTCGCTCGAGGACATCTTCGTCGATCTGGTGAGGCGGCAACGATGAACCTCCCGGCCATCAAGGCGATCTACAAATTCGAGATGGCGCGATGGGGGCGCACGCTGCTGCAAAGCATCGTCTCTCCGGTGATCGCGACCTCGCTCTATTTCGTGGTGTTCGGCGCGGCGATCGGCTCGCGCATCACCGCCATCGAGGGCGTGCCTTATGGCGCTTTCATCGTGCCGGGGCTGATCATGCTGACATTGCTCACGCAGAGCGTCGCCAACGCCTCGTTCGGCATCTATTTCCCGCGCTTCACGGGGACGATCTACGAGCTGTTGTCGGCGCCGATCTCCTATTTCGAGATCGTGGTCGGCTATGTGGGCGCGGCCGCCACCAAATCGATCATCCTCGGGCTCATCATCCTCGCCACCGCCGGCCTGTTCGTGCCGATCGAGATTGCGCACCCGCTCTGGATGGTCGCCTTCCTGGTGCTGACGGCGGTGACGTTCAGCCTGCTCGGCTTCATCATCGGCATCTGGGCCGACGGTTTCGAGAAGCTGCAGCTCGTGCCGCTCCTCATCATCACGCCGCTGACCTTTCTCGGCGGCACCTTCTATTCGATCAACATCCTACCGCCGTTCTGGCGGGCGGTGACGCTGTTCAATCCCGTGGTCTATCTGGTCAGCGGCTTCCGCTGGGCCTTCTTCGACATCGCCGATGTGAGCCCGGCCACGAGCCTCGCCATGATCGGCCTGTTCCTCGCCATCTTCCTCGCCGTCGTGGCCTGGATCTTCAAGACCGGCTATCGCCTCAAGAGCTAGCGCCTACAGGCCTGAGCCCGCAAAAAAATCGGCGCGTGCGGGAATAAACGCTGTCTTGCTTGAGTCTTCTTTTTTGACGCGCGGGTGCGCGCGAAAGAAGGAGACAACGATGCGAGACGAGAAGATGCCGGACAGCAGTGGCGAAGGCGTAAGCCGCAGGGGCGCGCTCGAATGCATGATCTGGGCCGGCACAGGGGTGCTATGGACCGTGTCCGGGGGCGTGCCAAAATCACTAGGTTTGCTCGGCGATGCGCTCGCCGCAGACGCCCCGGGCTTCACCTTCCTGCAGATCAGCGACAGCCATGTCGGCTTCAACAAGCCGGCCAATCCTGACGCTCTCGGGACGCTGCGCGAGGCGATCGCCAAGACCAAGGACGTGAAGACCCGTCCCGCCTTCATGATCCACACCGGCGACATCACCCACCTCTCCAAGCCTGACGAGTTCGACAATGCCGCCCAGTTGATTGGGGAGGCCAAGCTCGACGTGCATTACGTGCCCGGCGAGCACGACTTCGTCGATGAGGGAAAGGGCAAGGCCTATCTCGACCGCTACGGCAAGGGCACCAAAGGTCAGGGCTGGTATAGTGGGCGCCAGGATCGATGTCGTCGGGCTCGAACCGGTCGCTTCGCTCGTCTACAGCCACGGCAAGCATCTGATCAGTCTAACCGAGCTACCGAACGCACAGGGCGTTCCCGCGCTCCTCACGAGCCGGTCCGAGCGCGGCTATGTCACGTTTTCCTGGAGCGACGGCGGGATCACCTATTGGGCCGTCTCCGATATGGCGGCCAACGAGCTGCGAAGCTTCGTCGATCTGGTACGGGCCGCAATCCGCTCCTAAGCGGATCGCACCGAACAGTTTAGCCTACTCTGACCGCTGGCTGGCCGTGGTGCACCAAGATCTATCGTCGGCGCGGGAGATTAAGATCGGGAAGTCCCGAAATTAATTCCTAGTGATCCCTGGTTTTTTGCGGCGTTCGGCACTAGATATAGCCTGTGGTCCGGGTGGCTTTACCCGGGCCCTATTTTTTCTTATTTTGGAGCAGCGCGGCCCAAATACGGCTTCGTGCTTGTTTTTGACCGGCGGGAAGTCGTCAGTCTGCTGCAAGGCCGCCAGCTTTCGCGCTGGTTTTTCGCGATGACGGGAGGCCGTTTTGGCAGGGCCTGTCACTCATTCCCGCGGGCATTCCGTGGGAGCCGCTGTCCCGACGGCACAAGCCACTGAAGGTACCAAGTTCATGTCCTCATTCGATTACACGGCAGAAGCCGAACTGTTCCCGGCCAGGAGCTGGAAGACCAGCGCGCGCCGCGTCACCTACAAGCGATTCGCCAAGGCCGCAGAAGCGGTCCGCTACGCAATCGAAGAGCTTCCCGCCCAGCACCTGTTGGGGACCTATCTCGAGGTCGACGAGGAGAGATTCGACGGCGGCGGGATACGGCGTCTATATGACAGCTCCGACTATCCCCTGGCGCGGGGCCTGCCGTCGTCAGCTCAGCCGAAAAGCGGGACATCGCGCGTAGCGTAGCGGCGGGCGTCTAGGAGAGCGAATGCAGACCTACGTCGCAGAGATTGACGGGCGGGCGATCTTCGCCTTTCGCGCGGATGATGTCGTGTGTGCGCAAGCTTGGCTCGACATCCACGCCGTCATGCGCCATGCGCTCGAAACGGTTCAGAGCGGCGGCCGATGCATCTGGAACGGGGAGGCGCAAATCACCGCTCGCCAAGCGAC
>JAENXG010000527.1 GCA_016649675.1 Methyloceanibacter sp. | reverse complement strand
GCCCGCCGCCCAATCTTGGGGAATCCCACTCGTGACAGCTCCGAGGCCAAAAATGAGAACCCTTCGACCCTCGGGCAAACCGATCGCCGCGGGCTTTTCTGCCTCGGCCTGATCGAGCCCCGCGCCGGCCATGAGGATGTTCTCTCGCTGCAGAGCCTCGTCAAAGCTAGAGCCTCGTCAAACGGCGCCGAGGAACGGATAGCGCTTCAGCTCCTCGCGCGTCCAAAGCGCCAAGCCGCCCCTTTGACCTACGGTCTCGATCGGCAATACGCAGTCGGGATCCTCGAAAGAAATCCGGCCGGGACTACCCGCAGCCGCCAAAGCTCCAAGCATAGCCTCATCGAGAAACCGCTCCTCGGTCGGGGTGGAGATCGTTCCCTTCAGTCCGCGCCGATGTAGCCGCACATGGAATGACTTGCCGATGAGGCGTGGCACGTAGGTAAGGGCAATCTCGCGCGCCTTGGTCTCGAACTCGGCGGCGTCCTTGAACTCGAACAAATGCTCGAAGGGCACGACATGGGACATCGCATTGAGGATGCCGGGTGACTGTTCGACCGCGGCGCCAAACTCTTGAAGAAAAGAGGCCGTGTCCGCAACCGCTATCGTTGCCACGTTGTAGTACTCGGTCCGCTTAAGGCGCCCCCACCTTGCAAGCAGATTGCGCGCGGCCCGGTATGTCGGCTCGGCCAAGGTGACGAGCACGTTCCAGTCAGCAGGCGGCCTCTCGCTCTGACCGACTGGATTGATCTCGCTGGACATTCGATCCGCCGCTTAACGTCCGTGCGGGCTGGCCGAAGCCCCCCGTCATCACTCCACGATGTGGTGCTTCCCGATTGGGGTCACGGTGCTTGCCTGCGCGCCTTCGACGCCTTCGCTCTCCGCGATCACCAGGCGGACTTCGCTGCCAACCTCGAGTTCGTCAAAAGCGTCACCGGTCACGCTATTCTTGTGGAAATAGATCTCTTGACCATCCGGAGTGTCGGCAAACCCATAGTCCCCGAACAGGCGCACCACCTTGCCGTGCTCAGGAGCAACGTGGGCCTTCACGTCGCCGCGCATGCGCCGGACATGGTCTTCGAGCTGCCGCCCCGCCGCATTGAACGCATCGCGAATGGCGACATAGACATCCTCGTGGGCATGGTTAAGCGGCCCGGAATGGCCAACAAACACGTCCTTCCCCGGCACGCTGATGTCGATGCGGACATTGTAGAGCTTGCCTTTGTGGTGATGTTGGTGGGGCGCCTCGACCACGACCTTGCAGCCGACAATCCGGTCGTGGAAGTGCTCGAGCTTGGCGGCCTTCTCGCGGATCCGCGCCTCGATTGCGGGCGACGGGTCCATGTTTTGAAAGTTGATCTGCAAGGGTATTTGCATTGGATTCCTCTCCGCCATTGAGGGCTTACCGGATCAGGCGAATCTAGCCCGCATCAACACGCTTAGGTCTCCCGTGTCCAGTCGACGCGGATGAAATAGTTGTCCTCATCGAAGTGCAACTTTAGATCGCCGTGGAAGGCGTGGTGAACCGCAGTCCCAATCCGCCGTGGCAAGTGCACATCGGTGCGGCTTCTCCTTATCGATCGCCATGATCCGGTTGAGCGGATGATCCTGCTTCTCAGCCTGTTCCAGGTTGCGCGCCAGATTAAAGCAGGCTTTGGCGCATATCAGGCTCGGCTTTCAGTGCCCAACTCATAGAGTGCTTTGGAGAGATGTTCGTGAAGGTCGGGATCCTCCGTGAGCGTAGCCAAT
>JAENXG010000436.1 GCA_016649675.1 Methyloceanibacter sp. | reverse complement strand
ACGACCGCGTGCTGCTCGGCGAGATCGGCGCGGCACAAGGCCTGAAGGGCGAGGTCCGCATCCGCTCCTTCACGCAAGACCCTGGAGATATCGCCGCCTACGGCCCGCTTGAGGATGAGAAAGGACGCCTCGTCGAGATCGAGAGCCTGCGCGTCGCCCCCAAGGTGCTGATCGCCCGCGTCAAAGGAGTCACCACGCGCGAGGGCGCCGAGGCTCTTGCCCGCACCAGGCTCTATGTCCCACGCACGCGCCTGCCGGCGCGCCAGGAGAACGAGTGGTACCACGCCGACCTCGTCGGGCTCGCGGCTGTCGGCCAGGACGGGGCGGCGCTCGGCACCGTCGTTGCGGTCCTGAATTTCGGCGCCGGCGATCTCATCGAGGTCCGCCCCGCTGCCGGCGGCGAGAGCCTGATCGTGCCCTTCACCGAGGAAGCCGTGCCCGAGGTCGACATCGTGGCCGGCCGCCTCACCATCGTGCCGCCGGAGATGTTGGAGTAAGGCGCAAATTGCATCGTCATCCCGGCGCAAGCCGGGATCCACAGCCGGGCTCCGGCATTGGTTCCCTGGATTCCGGCTTTCGCCGGAATGACGCGTGCTATTAGGCACTGCAGAAATACGCAGAGATCGACAGATGCCCTGGCGCGCCACCGTGCTCACCCTCTTCCCCGAGATGTTCCCCGGATCTTTGGGCTTGAGTCTCGCCGGCAAGGCTCTGGCCGACGGCAAATGGGCGCTCGATACCATCGACATCAGGAACTTCGCCACCGACAAGCATCGCTCGGTCGACGACACGCCGTCAGGGGGCGGCGCCGGCATGGTCATGCGCGCCGACATTGCGGCGGCTGCCATCGATGCCGCCCGCGCGTCCATGCCAGCGGAAGCTCCCACCCTCTATCTTTCGCCCCGCGGCGCGCCGCTCACCCAAGCCCGCGCGCGGGAGCTGGCGCAAGGTCAAGGCGTCATCCTGCTGTGCGGCCGCTTCGAGGGCGTTGACGAGCGCGTGCTCGAGGCGCGGAACGTCGAGGAGGTCTCCATCGGCGACTACGTGCTGTCGGGCGGAGAGCTTGCCGCACAAGTGCTGATCGATGCTTGCGTGCGGCTTCTGCCCGGCGTCGCCGGCAACGAAGGCTCGCTTGCCGAGGAGAGCTTCGCGGGCGCCCTCCTCGAATATCCTCACTATACGCGCCCGCGCGAGTGGGAAGGCCGCAATATCCCCGAGGTGCTGCTCTCGGGCGACCATGAAAAGATCGCCAAATGGCGTCGCGAGCAGGCGGAAGCCATTACCAAGTCCCGGCGGCCCGATCTGTGGGCGCGCTACGGCAAGGGCAAACCTTGATCGGGATTACAATACAGGGCACGCCGACAGTGCTAACAACGGATGCCACAACAAACGAGGAGGTGCTGGGCATGAGAATTGTAAAGGTACTCGCGGCGGCGATGCTGCTCGCATCCGCGTCAGAGGCCGCGGCGCAGGAGGGGGACGTTGAAGCCGGTGCCGCCTACGCCAAGCAAGTTTGCGCCGCATGTCACGCCGTCCTGCCGAACGAGCAGATCTCGCCCCTGCTACAGGCCCCCACTTTCCAGTCTGTAGCCGACACGCGGGGCATGACCGAGCTTGCGCTCACCGTTTGGCTGCAAAGCTCCCATCCCACCATGCCCAACATCGTGCTCAAGCCGGACGATCTGCGTAACGTCGTCGCCTATATCCGCAGCTTGAAGCGCAAGAAGTAGCGGCCGCCCTTGGCATTGCGCCATTCCCGCGGACTTTCTATTCTCGGTTGAGGACTGTCCCTCAACC
Source organism: Methyloceanibacter sp. (assembly GCA_016649675.1). GTDB lineage: Bacteria > Pseudomonadota > Alphaproteobacteria > Rhizobiales > Methyloligellaceae > Methyloceanibacter. Next base: position 514 of record JAENXG010000436.1, on the reverse strand, counting down.
AACCCTGAAAGATCATCCATGCGGTACTTGGCACTCTGCGCGCTTCTGCTTCTGCCCGCCATGCCCTCGACCGCTTATGCCCAAGCGGCGGAGATCCACGGCAAGTACTCGACGCAGGCGTCCTTGTGCAAAGACAAGGCGATGCAAGTCTTCGAGATCCACAAGGGATTTGTTGGCGGCCCCGACTTCAATTGCACGGTCGCGAACGAGCACGTCGCCGGCAACCTTTGGAACTTCGATGCGAAATGCATCCAAGGGGACAAGAAGAAGTCCGGCACACTGTCGCTTGATGTCCGCGACAAGCCGAGCCGCATCAAGCTCAGCCTGCCGGTGAAGCAGGATTGGATCGTGATGCATCGCTGCTATTGATCGCGCCGCGATTCCCTGGTGCTGCAGGAGCGCCTATAGAAGCCGGAATTGCTTATCGACAGGGGCTGTACCTTGCGCTAGGAACAGCCGCGCGAGCTTTCCGCCCGCGCAATCAATTCTCGGATCAATCAAAAAGAATGGCGTT
>JAENXG010000247.1 GCA_016649675.1 Methyloceanibacter sp. | reverse complement strand
CCACCAGGGGCGCCGTCGATGCCAGTGACACGAGTCATTTCAACACACCCTCATGCCCCTACTAGAGCGTTGTCAGCGGATGACGGCTAGGAGCATTGCTCATCTCGAGACGCGTCGCGGCAAGACCGGAACGACTTCGCTGACAGTTGGTCAAGCGGGTCAGCTGAACGTGGATTGCGCCGTCGTCAATAAGGCCGGCCGTTAGCTTCTCGTAAAGTGCGGATGGCAGGGGGATCGCCGAGGAGAGCGCCACCAACTCTTGAGGCGCTGTTACCTAGGCGAAGCCAGAAAGGCTCGCGTCTTGTCCCACGCGCCATGGTCGAACAGATCATCATGGGCGCCCTCGGGAAACAATTCGATCCGCTTCGGCTCATTGGCGGCGCGATAGACCCGCCAGCCCATTTCCACTGGGATCACCGCATCCTGTTCGCCGTGAAGGACGAGAACCGGGGCCGTGACGGAGCGGATGTTGCGCTCGTTGTTGTATGTGTCGGTGATCAGTAGGCCGAGCGGCAGCCAAAAATAGATGCCCCGCGCCACATCGACCGTGGAAGTGAGCGGCGCTTCCAGCACCACTGCGGCGACCGGCCTTTTCGCCGCCAGCCGCACTGCTTGGCCCGAGCCTAGCGACTCGCCGAAGGCGACGATTCTGCCTCCCGCTATTCCGAGCCCGGTCAGGTGATCGTAGGCCGCAATCGCGTCGGCGACATTGTTCTCTTCCGTCGGCCTTCCGCCGGAGCCGCCATAGCCGCGGTTATTGAGATAGAAGACGCCGAACCCATTCTCGCGGATCGTCTCGATTTTGGGTGCGCGATTCGCGGCGTTGGCCGCATTGCCGTGGAAATAGAGGATGGTCGGCTCATTTTCCTTCGCCGGCGCATGCCAGGCAACCAGCCTGACGCCATCTGAGCCCGGGATCTCGATCTCCTGGACGCCATCGAGGCCGGCCTCAGCCGGCGTAGTGCGGGTCGGATCGGGGAAGTACATGAACGAGCGGTTGCCGAAATAGACGACCGCGCAAATCACGGCATAAGCCACGACAAGCCATGGAATGAGGTCCATCACTGTCCTGCTTGATTTGCTCCACGCCGCCGCGCGCTAGAGCGGCGTGCTTAATCGATTGATTCAAGGAAATAGATTGTCGGGGCGTCCAGAACCCCAGCCTTCTCCATCGCCTCTTTGAGGTCGGCCGACGCAGCGAAGTCCTTAGCCTTCTTCGTGTCCTCAGTATCGAAGACGACAACAATTTCGCTCTTATTGCTGTCGGCGGAATGGTAGACCCGTGGATTGATAAGGCCCGCCGCCTTCTGCATTTCGGCATGGCGATCGAAGATAGGACGCCACTGGCCGTAGTCCCTGACTTTGTGCCGAACTATCATCATTCCCATAGCATCCTCCCTCTGCGTCCTATTAATTCTATAGCGAATTGTAGGACGCGAATATTTGGTTCCTGCTGCGTGAAGGGCGTTGTCACATTAAGTGAAATTGGCCCAATTTGGACGATCAGCAAACAGGCTAATACCAACTTGCGCTGATCAGCATGCATTTGCCCAATCGCGCCTGCCGATGGACATGATTTTCCACGGCTGATCGACAAGTTTGTTCCAGGCCTCGCAAGCGAGTGCGACGATCTCTTCGTGAGAGTTGAAGACGCGATTGGAAAGCCAGTTGTCGCGCATGAACTGCCAGATGTTCTCGACGGGGTTGAGTTCGGGCGCACGCGACGGCAATGGCATGATGGTGATGTTCTTAGGGATGCTCAGCTTGGGCGTGAGGTGCCAGCCGGCCTGATCGAGGAGGAGGACGGCATGGGCGCCGGGAGCCACGGCAACGCTGATCTCTGCAAGATGCAGATTCATCGCATGCGTGTTGCAAAAGGGCAGGATGAGCCCCGCCCCCTTGCCCTTGGCTGGACAGATCGCGCCGAAGATGTAGGTCCACTTGGTGCGCTGATCATGTGGCGCGCGGGGCCTGGTTCCGCGCCGCGCCCAGCGCCGCGTTATCTTGTTCTTCTGGCCTATGCGTGCTTCGTCTTGGAACCAGAGCTCGATCTCTACGCCCTCGCCGAGGCCCGCCCGGATCTTCTCCATCTCCGTGGGGAAGTTTTTTTATATGCCTCGAGGGCGAACTCGTTCTGAGCGTGGTGACGCGGCCGCGCGGAAAGCTTGCGCAAGCCGAGACTCCTGAGTTCCCGGCTCATCGTTGCTTCGCTCAGCGAGATGCCAAACTCCACGAAAACCCAGGCAATGAGATCGACGATCCGCCAGCGCACGACGCCGTGCACGGCAGGGATCGGCCCCGCCTCGACGATCTGCTCCAGCGCGCGACGCTGCTCGTCATTGAGCTTGGGCGGATTGCCAGGCGCTTTGCCATCGATAAGCCCGGTCGGACCGCGCACATTGAAGCGCAAGACCCAATCGCGAACCGTCTGCAGCCCGACCCCGCCGATCCGCGCCGCATCCGTGCGTGCGCCGCCGTCGCAAATCTCCGCCAGCGCCAAAAGTCGCCGCGCCTGGCCAGCCGCCCTCGATGTCTTCGCAAGCCGCCGCAAATCACTCCCGGAATAATCCTCCCGCAACGCAAGCGCTCGTCTCATGGCGAATCACCTCCCACTTCGCCACAAGAGAATCAGCGTTCCCTGTCCGCGGGAATCCCCAATGAGTCAGTTTTCACGCAAGCTGGTATTAGACCTTTTGGCTAAACCCTCAGATTAGGAATCAACAAGTCGAGGAATTTCACAGAATCCCCGCACTGTGGGTTAGTTGAGCTACCGCTGGCTGACGCGCTTCAGACTCCGCTGTAGCCGCTTTACCAGCGCTTGCGGACTGGGTGAACGCATTTTAGGCAGGAGCAAGCGTTCAAAGGCTGTCGCAATCTCGACAAGGGCCCCCACCGGCTCGCCCGAAACGCGATCAATCCCGACCTTTGGCTCGATCCCGTTCTGCTGGCAAATGTCGACCAACACTGCAGCGAATTCATCATACCAGTCATACCGCGGATGACCGTCTTTGCCGACCGTGGACCCTAACCTGATTGCGGCAGTGCGAGATGCCGATGCGATCGTGCAGGCTCTATCGCAGAACTCGGTAAGGTAAGCGTGTGCTGCATCGACGCTCCCGATTGTGGGGTCTGACGTGAGAACTTGCAGCAATTGGCCGCTAACCGCGATTTCATGCCCGCGGCCAAAACCCTCCCGCGTGATCGCCCCTAGCGAAACGATCTCATCCAATTTCTTGGCGTGCGAATTCAACGACGTGACGACGTCCTTGACCTGAATTGCGGTAAAAGGCTCTTCCCACAGGGCGAGAGCAAAGCCGAGCCGCTCGCGAATTTTCCGTTCCGCCTTCTTACTGAGTGGCTTGAGCCCCAAGCTCGCCATGACCTCTGACAGGGTGCATTCGCGCTCATCAAGGCATTGGTATGCGACGCCGCTGCGCGGCAGCTTGGCCATAGTGAGTTATGCCACCAGGCGCTGTTCGTTTCTTTGCAGACCGGTAACGTGGGCACCCCAGCGGTCCAAGGCGTCCTTGCGTTCTGCCAGGAACTCATGACGTTGGTAGACCGCCGCAACGCCTGAGATCGTCCCCGTCTGGTGGTTGAGAACTTTGTCGGCCACGTGCGGAGCTACCCCCAGCCGTGCCATGCCCGATACGCAGGTGCGGCGGAGATCGTGAAGGCGCCAATCCGAGACGCTGGAGAGCTTGTCGAGCTCGCGTTTCGCCGCGCTGAAACTCTGAAACGGCTTCGTGCCTGACAGTGAGAAAACAAAGTCGCCCATGTTTGGCGAACGGTTGAGCACTGCAATAGCGTCATTGGAAAGGTGCACGATGTGCCGCTTGCCGTTCTTGGTGCGAGAGGCCGGAAGCGTCCAGGTTTGGCTGGCAAGGTCGACCTCGTCCCAGGTGAGTTGTGCCACTTCTTCCCGACGTTGGCCCGTGAGTGCCAGCAGTTCGACAATGCCTCCATAGGGGCCATCGATCTGCCGAGCAGCCCTTATTATGAGTGCAAGTTCGTCATCTTCCAGCACGCGGTCGCGCGCTTTTTCCCTTGCCGGCGCCGTCAACCCGTTCGCCGGGGACACAT
>JAENXG010000131.1 GCA_016649675.1 Methyloceanibacter sp. | reverse complement strand
GGTGAGCTCTGCTCCTTCGACGCCTTTCTGAACAAGTATGGACTCACCGATCCCGCCTTGCAGCATCTTGCCAAGATTGTCCGCGGCGCCGACACCTCGCGGCATGACTTGACTCCGCAATCTGGAGGGCTGTTCGCCATCTCGCTTGGTCTCTCGGCCAATTTTCCTGATGACCACGAGATGCTGCGCCATGGGATGGTGATCTACGACGCGCTCTATCGATGGTGCAGCGATCTCCAAGCGGAGACTCACAATTGGCCTTCTAAGCAACAATCGTGAGGATTTCACTTTGTCCCACGGTGACGCTTGTGAATAGAGGCGAGATTCCCCACGCACATGGTGTCTCTCTTCGCGAGGCGTTCCGGACTTGGCTGCGCGTTGCTCTTCTCAGTTTTGGGGGACCGGCCGGTCAAATCGCGGTCATGCATCGCATCCTCGTCGGGGAAAAACGATGGGTGTCTGAGGAGCGATTCTTACACGCACTGAACTACTGCATGCTGCTGCCCGGCCCTGAGGCGCAGCAGCTTGCGACTTATATTGGCTGGCTGATGCACCGAACGCTCGGCGGCATCATGGCCGGGGGTCTTTTCATCCTGCCCGGCATCATTTGCATCATGGGCCTCAGCTACATCTACGCACTATGGGGTCAGGTGCCGATCATCACGGCCATATTCTTCGGGCTGAAGGCGGCGGTACTTGCCATCGTGATCGAGGCCGTCATCCGTATTGGCAGGACAACGCTCAACAGCCGTGTACTCCTTGCGCTGGCTGCTGCCGCATTTATCAGCATCTTCTTTTTCGCGGTACCCTTTCCGATCATCATCCTCACCGCAGCATTGCTTGGCTTGGCCAGTAACTTCTATGTCGCTGCATTTGACCCCGGTGGGCGATCGTCAGAGGCCAGTCACCGCGTAGACGAGAGCCTCATCGGTGACGAGGTCCCAGAGCATGCCCGCCCATCAACTCGTCGGGCGCTGAGCGTGTCAGCTCTCTGGCTTTTCCTCTGGCTATTCCCTGTCGTGGCGCTTCTCGTCACGCTGGGCACTCAGAACGTATTCAGCCAGATCGCAATTTTTTTCTCGAAGATGGCCATGGTCACGTTTGGGGGAGCTTACGCCGTACTTGCCTATGTGGCTCAACAGGCGGTTCAGCACTACGGATGGCTAAAGCCCGGCGAGATGCTTGATGGTCTCGGGATGGCTGAAACGACGCCGGGACCGTTGATCATGGTGTTGCAGTTCGTCGGCTTCATGGCCGCCTTCCGGAATCCCGGTACATTATCGCCCCTGCTGGCTGCAACGCTCGGCGGATTGCTCGCGACTTGGGTCACGTTCGCGCCCTGCTTCCTCTGGATATTTCTTGGCGGTCCCTTTGTAGAGAAGCTCCGAGGCTTCGATGCGCTGAACGCGGCACTGTCTGCAATCACGGCAGCGGTGGTCGGCGTGGTCCTAAACCTCGCCATCTGGTTCGCGATCCACACAATCTTCGGCGCTACGGTCCCGATCAGGGCGTGGCCGCTCGCCTTCGACGCTCCTGTTCCCTCCAGTCTCGACCCATGGGCACTCGGACTTTCACTCGCGGCCGCCGTGGCAATCTTCCGGTTTAAAGCGGGAATGATCCCGACTCTGGTTTCGTGTTGCGCAGCGGGGATGGTCCTGCACCTGACAGGTGCGATTTAGGTGAAGCAAGAAACGAGGAGTATGAGCATGCGTAGAATGATTTCAGCGACTGTGCTTGGCCTATCCATGGCGTTCTCCAGCCATGTGCATGCAGCCGAAATTGACTGGAGCAAGGTTGATACGGCTCTCGGGAAAACCGCTGTCGTCCAGGGCGACGTTCACCGCTATGGCATTCCCCGGAGCGACCTGCAGGTGACCCTCGACAGTGTCACCATCAAACCGGCATTGGCACTGGGAGGTTGGGTCGCATTCGAGCCTGCCCAGGATGGCGCCATGGCCATGGGCGATATCGTTCTGACGGAAACCGAAGTGAATCCCGTCATGAGCAAGCTGCTGCAGAGCGGTATCGAGATCACGGCCCTGCACAACCACCTCATACGCGCGACGCCTGCCACCTTCTACATGCATATTCGCGGGCATGGCGACCCGGTCAAGCTGGCGACCGCCATTCGCGGGGCTCTGGCCGAGAGCAAAACCCCCTTCGAGGCGCCAGCGAGTTCAGCGCAGGCTGCGAAGATTGACCTAGATACAGACAAGCTGGACCAGGTCATTGGCGCCAAAGGTAAGGCCAATGGCGGCGTCTACCAGTTCTCGATCCCGCGCCGGGATCCTGTCACCGAGAATGGGATGCCCGCTCCGGCCGTCATGGGTACAGGTACGGCGATTAACTTTCAACCGACCGGAGGGGGTAAAGCGGCTATCGCCGGCGATTTCGTGGTTACCGCCGAGGAGCTTAATCCAATGATCCGCGCGCTACGGGAGAACGGAATCGACGTCGTTGCCATCCACAGTCACATGCTTCAGGAGCAACCGCGGCTTTTCTTCGTGCACTTCTGGGCCAACGACGATGCTGTCAAACTGGCGACAGGGCTTCGGTCGGCACTCGATAAAATGGCAATCGCAAGAGGCTGATGCCGGACCGCGAGCGACCGGCACGAAGGCGCACTCGGCTCCGCAGGCCAAGCCTGGCGGGATCGGGAAAAACGAAAAGGGAGGCATTCTAATATGCAGAAATCCTCGGCGACTTCCTGTGCGATCGTTGTAATCGCGGCCGCTCTATCCGCAACGACCTTGGCCGAAGCGGCAGACACGTTTCGGAAGCTGAATGACAACGAGATCCGCTCCAAAATTTCAGGCATGGAGATTGTCGACGTGGAGGACCACTGGGCCGAGCAGTACATGCGTGATGGCTCCCTTAAGGTATTCGCGATGGGCAAATTAACGAGCGGGAAGTGGCGGGTCCGGAATGGTGAGCTATGTATTCAGGACGAAGCGCTGGACTCGGGGTGCGGAGAGGTCTGGATCTCGGGCAATGAGATCGAATTCCGCGGAGAAGGCCCCCGCCTCGGTCTCCAGGGCATTCTACAGAAGCAACAGCCGCGTAAGTGAGGTCGTTCGGAAGAAGGTCGGCTACGACGTGAGGCCACTATGTTGGATCAACAAACAATCGAAGCGGAAGTAGGAATTGCTGGGACCGTGAGCGACGATGTGCTCAAAATAGCGGTCCCTCGCGGCGATCTCAGGGTAACTGTGGACGGCTTTGAGATCATCCCGTTCATGGGTCTGACCTCCTGGGTAGCTTTTCGCAAGGGCACTCAGCAGACCACGGTAATGGGCGATATCGTGCTGCTGGAGGACGAAGTTGGTGTAGCCGTATCTTCGGCAATCGAGGCAGGGCTCTATGTTACAGCGTTACACAACCACTTCATCCGCTCGCAGCCCTTCGTGCTTTTCATGCACGTTGAAGCCACGTCCGACGAAGCAACCTTAGGACGCGCCGTTCGGAAAATAGTGGATTCGATCAAAGCGGTTCGCCTCGCACATCCAGTTGCACCGGCGGTCAAGCAAGTCCCCAGCCGTCTCGATACCGCACAGCTAGAAGAAATCATCGAAGCCAAAGGCGAACTTAAGGACGGGGTCTTCAAGTTTACGCTCGGGCGGCCGGATGTCCCCGTCAAATGTAGCCGGTGCGGCGGCTTAGAAATCAACACAACGATGGGATACAACACCTGGGCCTCGTTCCAGGGCACGCAAGAGCGAGCAGCGGTATGCGGCGACTTTGCGATGCTTGAACTGGAAGTCGTTCCTGTGATCCGACAACTTCGCGCTGGGGACATCGAGGTTGTCGCCGTCCACAATCACATGTTTTTCGAGGAACCCCGGATCATCTTCCTCCACTACTGGGGCGTGGGCAACGCCGGTCACCTTGCCAATGTTTTTAGGCGTGCCCTGGAAGCCCAGAAGCAGGTGCAAAGTGGTGAAACGTGTTGTTCGCCCTGAAGCATGGAAGCGAGCTCATGTGCATCATGAGCTGATGACGCGAGAGAAGACAAAGCGCAGCAGATAACTTCGAAAACGCGTTGGAGGTAGGGATGAGAATCCTTGTTTTGACGGTCGCGATGATTACGGTGGCAACCACGGCGCTCGCGGACACCGATAACTTCGACCAAATACCCGTCGGCTCGCCTCCACCAAACTGGACTTGCGGTGTGACTGGCCAGGGTTCGCCCCTCTGGAAGGTGGAACCTGACTCATCAGCTCCCAGCAAACCAAATGTTCTCAAGCAGTCCGGCAGCGGCACCTTCCCATGGTGCGTCCAAAAGAACGTGTCGATCACGGATGGCTATGTAGAGGTCAAGTTCAAACCGCTTGAGGGCCGCGAGGATCAGGCCGGCGGCGTCGTCTGGCGCTGGAGAGACGGTGACAACTACTACATAGCGCGCGCCAACGCGCTAGAAAACAATGTTTCGCTGTATCACACAGAAAAGGGGCGGCGACTTACGATAAAATATGTCGACGCGCCGGTTGCGGGAAAGCAGTGGCACGTCTTGCGCGTGGAATTTTCTGGCCCCCACATCAAGGTCCTCCTGGACGGCAAACAATACCTCGAGCTGGATGACAAGCACATTTCGGGTCCCGGCGCCGTTGGAGTGTGGACGAAGGCGGACAGCGTAACGGCATTCGATGATTTCTCATTTGCCGGCGATTAGACCCGGAAGGCCTTTCTGATTCCCGGCGACAGCCCGCGGTGCTGAGGTACGAGATCTTAATCAGAGGATTCTGCACGTGAGGTATGCCTGGTGGATTGCACTCGCACTCGTGGTCGTGGCAGCCATAGCTTTGTGGCGCTTCTATTCCTCTAGTGGTTCGCCAACCGTGGTCGCGTATGTCAGCCATGACCAGGTCTTTTCGGAACCCATTCTCAAGGACTTCGAGACAGACACCGGGATAAGGGTGCGCGCGGTCTATGACACGGAGGAAACCAAAAGTGCGGGGGCGATGAATCGCCTCATCGCCGAGAAGAACAATCCACAGGCCGATGTTTATTGGGCGAACGAGCCGATCCGCGCCGAGGTCTTGCGACAGCAACAGATTGCTGCACCTTACGTCTCCCCGAATGCCGCGGGTATCCCAGCAACGTTTCGCGATCCCGATGGCTACTGGACGGGTTTTGCGGCGCGGGCACGCGTTCTCATCGTCCGTAGCGATCTCAACCCGCCCCCTACCTCAGTGCTGTCTTATACTGACCCCCGCTGGCGCGGCAGGACGGTGATTGCAAATCCGCTGTTCGGTACGACGACCGATCAAATTGCCGCACTTTTTGCGCTATGGGGCGATGACCGCGCGCGTACTTTCATGCGGGACTTGCACGAGACCGGCGTCAAGATATCCCCCAGCAATGGTGACAGCGCCGACTTGGTCGCACGCGGCGAGTTTGATTTCAGCCTCGTTGACAGCGATGACGTCGTAAATCGAATGAAGCAGCACCAGCCGGTTGATCTGGTCTACCCCGATCAGGGTGCCGACGAGATCGGCTGCTTCATCGTGCCTAATGCCGCCGTGCTGATCGCCGGGGCACCCCATCCGGAGGCCGGCAAAAAGCTCATCGACTATCTGCTCTCGAAGGACACCGAACGTAAGCTCGCTCTGTCAGATGCGGGCCAGATTCCACTTCACCCCGGCGTTGCTCCGCCATCTCAGTTGCGGCCGATCGAATCGATCAAGGTGATGAAAGTGAACTATGCCGAGGTCGCTGCGAAACTGCTGGCGATCCAACCGTTTTTAAAGAGCTGGGTTGGCGGGGGCTGAGGGGGTGGAGAAGCGCCTGACCCTGGCGGCGGCTGCGCTGCTTGCTGTTATCGGTCTGTTGCCGCTTCTCACAATGCTGATCAACAGCGTCTTTGTGGGCGGGACCTTCAGCCTGAAGGCCTACCAAGCGCTTTGGAATTCCGGCGAACAACACCTGGTGTTGATGGGCCACAGCGTTCTCTTGTCTCTGTTCGTTGCGTCCTTGGCGACAATCGTGGGAGTGCCTTTTGGCATCCTGCTCGGCAAGACCGACTTGCCGTTGCGCGCCCCCCTCACGGTGTTGCTCACTGTGCCGCTCCTGATCCCCCCTTATGTGATCGCGGTCGCCTGGTTTGGCGTGCTCGGGTCGGGTGGTTGGATCAGTACATTTGCGCCAGAGACGTCCAAGTACCTGTCAGCGGCTTTGTTTGGTCCGTATGGCTGCACCGGAGTGCTGTTCACTGCGTTCGTGCCAATCGTCATCTTGCTCACGATCGCTTACGTTGGCGCGGTGAATCCTCGGCTCGAGGACGCAGGTCGACTGGTGAGTCGCTGGCCCGGTGTTCTTCGACGCATAACGCTGCCCTTGATTGCGCCAGCGATTCTGTTCGCAGCCGTGCTGGCGTTTCTCCTGACGCTCGGGGAAGTCGGCGTACCGACGTATTTGCGTTACCCGGTTTATCCGGTCGAGACCCTGACTCAATTCGCCGCTTTCTACGACTTCAGCGCCGCGACCGCGTCGGCGACTCCGTTGCTCGTTGTCACGCTGGCGGTCCTGGCCTTGGAGTATCGAATGCTCCACAACCGAGTCTCGGAGCTTAGAACTGTGACGTTTGAGGGAGCGCGCACGCAAATCAAGCTCCGACGGTGGCGTTTCCCGCTGCTTGGAATCGTCTTGGTTTGGAGTCTTGTGACCGTAGCCCTGCCGCTCGCCGTGTTGATCGCCCAATCGTGGTCGTTGAGCGCTTATGCCGAAGCATTTGAGCGGGCTAGCGACAGCATCCTACGCAGCCTCATCTTCGC
>JAENXG010000164.1 GCA_016649675.1 Methyloceanibacter sp. | reverse complement strand
GCCTGAAACTCTTCCTTAGAGAGCTTGCCGTTCTTGTTGGTGTCGGCCTGTTGGAAGTCCGTCACGATTTTTGCCCCTTTATCGGGCGTAAGGCTATCGGCAGCGCCACTGCAGGGCCACTTATCGCCTTGTTCCAAGCACAGCTCGACTGCATCGTTGTCAACCTCGTCATGGGCCGAATACACCAGCGTGATCGGACCCTTTCGTGCGAGGGTGCGCAACTCACCGAGCAGGCTCGCGTTTTGTTGCACCTCCTTGGCATAGCGGCGGCGAAATTCATTCCAACGGGCGGGGTCGTGCCCGAACCACTTGCGCAGTGCGGTGCTGGGCGAGATGTCCTTTATCCATTGGTCGATGGCGGCCCGTTCTTTCGAGATCCCACGTGGCCATAGCCTGTCGATTAGAATCCGCGTGCCGTCCTCGGCGGCCGGGGGTTCATACGCACGCTTCAGCTTGACGTTACCGGCCGGGACTTTCGTGCTCATCGTGCTTTCTCGATCAACTTGTTCGGATTGCGTGACCGCCCTGACGGCGTGTACCTTGTTAAAGGCGGCTCTGGGCGGTTGGGAACGACGTGTTGTTCCCACGCGATCACGGCAAACCCGATAAAAAGGTCGACTTATTCCAACGGAACCGAGTCATTGCGGTCCTTCTGCGCAACCGCACCGTTATTCGCGCGTCTCAACCCCTACGCCATAGACGTGCACCATTTGGCCACCGAGCCACCCCGACACGGCGATCATGCCCACGCCGATCACCGAAAGGATAACGGAAACTTTCATGCTTTCCTGACCGCTGGTGCGTAGCCAGATATTCACCGCATACAGCACGACGACGGTGAGATTGATCGTCATGTGCGTGAGAGCTATTTTGTAAACTGGGGATGCGCCGCCCTTATAGTAGAGGAAGTCGATCAGCCCCGGCACCGCCGCGGCAAGGGCGCCGATCAACCCGCCTACCATGGTGTAGAACGCCACCGTGTGCCAGACAGCCGGCGCGGCGACACTCAGACCAATTAGGTCGCAGATCAGAGAAAAAATCCACAGGCCGAGTGGAAAAACAACCAGCATGGGATGGATCGGATGCTTGGCGATACTCGCAGGGGTACGCATTGCCGTCCCTATCCAATGTTCGATCCGACTTTAGCGAGCGGAAGGCCCGCGGCGGTAGACTCGGAAACTACTCAGATCCAGCCGCGGGACCGATTCCAGATCGGAACGAGATCGAGCACCATGGATTAGCCCTCACATTAGGCTCTAGTGTTCGCCGGGCGGCAGCGCTCTCGAACGGGCGATCCGTCCACCTGATCTCTATTCCGGCTCGATTGTCGTGCTCGACGCGCGGCTATCGGGTCTTAAGGACAGGTGCGCGCGGCGGCGCAGCATCGGTGAATGGGCATTCAATGGATAGTGAGTATCTGGCCAATAGAGGAATGGCTCGACCAGGGCATCAAGCCTTTGCCTGCGGCATGGGACATTAGGCCGGTTCGAGTTTCCGAATGATCCCGGCATTTTTCAATTTCGAAGTATTTTGAGAAGACCAACCGGAAGCCGATTGGCCGGCGAGGCGGTTAGCGTGGAAGCGGCAACCGTGGGCTCGCGAGCGGGGACAATTTTAGGGCCCGTGACACCATGAAGATGTGGACGGCCGGGAATGCGGAAATGGATGCGATGAAGATCACTTGGCGCTCGGCAACAACCCAGTGCTCGACGCGGATGTTTTCACCTGAATGCGGGTCGGGCCATAGCACTATGTCGCCCGCGGCGTAAACTCCCAGGAGGCGTAGGCCGCCCAAGCCGCTTTCATAACGGGATTTCTTTACCGCCAATGGCATTCCTTGGGCAACGAGCGCTGACGCGTCAATCACACATCTGGAACGGTGATCCGGCGAACTTAATTGTTGTCCATGTCCCCGGGGCGAGCCCGCTGCCGTTCGAGGCGGTGAAGGAAGCGGCTCGAAGTGAGCGTCGACGAGCGAGCACTGCGGCAATACGTTACGATGCTCGCCAGCTAGGCGGGGATGGGTGAACCTGCAGGGTGCCTAAACGCCGCTGGTGCAGTGGCCTCAGGCAGTATATTGGCCAGGCGTCCGAGAAGATCGAAAGGAGCTGAGTCATGGGTGAAATGTATCCGCTTCCGAGCCGTGAAACAGCGCAGAAGCGCAGGAGCCTTGCACCGAGCCAGCAGGCAGCCTTTGACGCGTTCAGCAAAGCGGCTTTCGCTGATGGGGTTCTTCCCGCAAAGATCAAGCAGATTATTGCAGTCGCAGTCGCCCATGTGACGCAGTGCCCCTATTGCATCAACGGTCACACCAAGGCGGCGCTGCGCGCGGGGGCGACGCCGGAAGAACTGATGGAAGCGATCTGGGTAGCGGCTGAGATGCGTGCCGGTGGGGCCTATGCGCACTCGGCTCTGATGATCGCCGCGCTCGCCGAAGAGGAAGAGAAACAAAGGAGTCGATCGGCTGACTGAGTATGGCCTCTGCTCAGAACGGGTCAGCGGAACTTGGAAGGCGAATTGGCATCGCGGCCGGGATTGCGCTCATCACGCTGATCGGAGAACGCTTGATTCCCAGTTTCACGCGAAACTGGCTTGCGCGCGAGAATCTTTTCTTCGCTGGACGATGTTGTTCCGCACGATCATAGATATAGTTGCGCCGGTCGAACACTACGTGAAATAGAACCGGCCTAGACGCGCGCTCGGGCGCGACCGGTCAAGGAAACGAAGGCATCCCGCGGCGAGCTGTAGCTCGCCAAAAAGAACGCCTGTTAGTGGTATCCAACACACATAACATAGTCGCGCAGTAGCGATTCCTCGTCCTCGACTTCCTGCAAAAGTATCTCGAGCGCATCTCGTGCATTGAGCACGCCTACCGGGCGTGACTCCAAATCCGTAAGGGGAACGTTTTTCAATCTCCTCTCCTTCATTTCGACCAGACGCCATACAGCAAATCGCCGGATCGGCAAACGACGACGTCCCGTGTCATGACGGATGAAGCTGCCGTTGTGCAGCTGTCTCCCTGACAATGGCTGATCTGGTTAACTACGTCTGTTTTTGTGATAACGCCGGCCAGTAACCCATCAGAAGCGCATACCACAACAATATCGGTATCAGCGTTGCGCAGAAGCTTCGCCGCCTCGAGGAGTTTGGCGCTTTCAGGAATCGTGACAAGCCGTTTGCGGGCGGTAGGTATAATTCTGTCGACGAACATCACCTCGTCCTTCCGATTCCATTCTCGCAGTGGTTTGACTGGGTGAGGTTTTGTGCTGGCGATCCGCTGTGTATTCCTGTTGTAGGCGTCAGCGACGATGCGAAAATATATGTAGCATGGCTGTAATCCCGCCAACCGAACTGGAAGCAGATCAAACCATAGTTTGCGGTGCTGCAAACCTCGCCGACCTCGAGGGGCTTCTCGACCAAGGCTTTTCTTGACTTTCGCTGCCCGCGATCCCCTCGCGATCGAGTTACATTCGGCGCTCGACCGAGTTCACGAGTGACTAGTGCCCCATGCCGGGCATCACCTGACCATTGTAGATGTCGGGATTGCTTGGCCCCTCGACATGGAGAATACCGACCAGCCCCTTCTCTGCCCGCGCAAGCGCATGATCGACCAACGTATAATTGCCGGGAACCTGCAACTTAAACTCGACTATCGCTGCACCGCCGGGTGGTACCGTAACGGTCTGGATGCCTTCAAGGGGAGGGCTCTCCAAGCCTCCCAGCAGGTAGACCCTGTCAAAAATTTCTCCGATGACATGGAAGGATGACGTAAAGTTCGGTCCCCCGACGCCGAAGAAGATCCGCACAGTCTCGCCCACATTTGCAAGGAGCGGGTGGAGCTTCGAGATGGCGCCAACCGAGCCATTAAACACGAAATATTCCGGGTGCTCGCTCAGCAGCTTTTCAACGCTGAAGTCCTGGCTACCACGCTTGCCGAACGGCGCGCCGGTGTAGATCTCGCCTTGCATTACGTAGAACTCGCGGTCCACCGGAGGCAGGCCGCCCTCCGGCTCGACCAGAATGAGACCATACATTCCGTTGGCGATATGTTCGGCGACCATGGGGGTTGCACAATGATAGACGTAGAGCCCCGGTATTAGGGCCTTCCAAGTCATCGATTTCTCTTCACCTGGACCGACCTGCAGGACTGCCGAACCTCCACCGGGCCCAGTTGCGGCGTGGAAGTCCACCGAATGCATCATCGAGCTGTCAGCAGAGTTCTTAAGGTGGATTTCGATTGTGTCCCCCACCCGCACCCTGATGAAGGGTCCGGGGACTTTCCCGTTGAATGTCCAGTAACCGAAGGTCGTTCCTTCCGCGAGGCGCCCCTCAACCTCGACGCTGAGCAGGTCTACGCGCACTGTCTGCGGGTCGCGTTTGCCGATCGGCGGCGGCAGGTCAGACGGCTCGCGCGAAATGTCCGCTTCAACAACCGCTTGTGCGGGCGGCTTCGGTGTGACGATAAACTGGCCCTGCATACCTGCAGCCTGATGCCCAGGAACGCTGCAGAAATAGATGAAATCTCCGGACTTCGCAGCCCGGAAGGCGATCGTCGTGCTCGCGCCCTTTCCCGTCACGCGCGGCGACTTGGCGTCCTGGTCAGGAAAAACAATGTCGTGCTCGGCTCCCTCACCGTTAATCAGCGTGAGCTGGACGACCTGTCCTTCGGCCGCCGACAAAACCGGATTCACTTTGCCGTCAATGTCACCGCCTTCGCCGATGAAAACCAACCGTCCTTCCCCGATTCCAGAACGCAACGTGTACTTTGCGTCGGGAAGATAGCTGACGACAGGATTTGGGCTGGCGCCGCTACTTGTCGCGGCTGCAGGCTGCGGCAGGTTGCCTCCAATACTCGACAGCAGAGCGATTACGTCAGCGCGGTCACGATCGGTCTTCAGTCCGGGAAACGGCATCTTGTTTCCCGGCACCACCTTCTGCGGATCAGTAAGATAAGAATCGAGAGTTGCAGGACTCCAAACGAGGTTACTCTGCTTCATGGCCGGCGAGTAATCATAGTCGGGCTCCGAGCCAGCTTTGCGGCCGGTGACTCCTGCAAGCGAGGGTCCGACCAGGTTCTTACCAGCCTCTAGAGAATGGCACGCCTCACATTTCTTGAAGACCTGCCTGCCCGCGACTGCATCGCCGCCGATTACCGGTGCTGCTGAGCCGGGAATAGCACCGGCCTCTCCGCTGCTCTCGGCCATGAGAGGAGGACTTTGGGGCGAAGCCGGTGTTGGCGGGGTCGCGGACATCGGTGCCGCGGAAGGTTCGGGCTCCAGATTTTTCGCTGACGTTGACGGCGCCAGCGCGACCGTCATGGCTGGCGGGCCTGACGCTTGGATCCCGTGCGTCGCAGAGAAACCGACATGCGCCGCGCCAAGGTAGAACCCACCCAGAATCACACAGACCGTGATCACCAGCGCAATTATCAGGCTGTACCATTTGTGAGTGGTTTTCATCATCAGGTTGTCGCCGCTGGCGTCGGGTATGGCTTCACTACCACTATCATTGCGAGAAGGGAAAGCGCGCGGCCAGTTTCGGTACTGCTCGCGGGATGTTGCGCGGATTGCGATAGACGAAGGGCGTCGGCGGCTTGGCCGCTTCCGAGCGGGCGAGCGCCACCATCTCGCCGTGATAGGGCGAGAGCGCGCAAGCGGGGTCGGTATTGCGGGCGTCGGCCGTCATCGCCATGGCCTGG
>JAENXG010000195.1 GCA_016649675.1 Methyloceanibacter sp. | reverse complement strand
TCGGTGATGCTGATGTCGCCGATCACGCCCTCGCTCGTGGAGTAGCCGACGCCGAAAGACAGCTCACCGGTCGGCTGCTCGACCACCTTGACCACGATGACGATGCGGTCCGGCGCGCTGCCGGGATCGGTGTCGATGTCCACCGACTTGAAAAAGCCGAGTGAGCGCAAGCGTTTGCGGGCGGATTCGACGAGCAGGCGGTTGAAGGCGTCGCCTTCGGCAAGCCGGAATTGGCGCCGGATCACGTCGTCCTGGGTGCGGAAATTGCCGACGATGTTGATGCGCTCGATATAGATCCTCGGGCCTTCGTCGATGACATAGGTGATGCCCATGATGTGACCGGCCTCGTCGCGCTCGAAGCGCGGCTTGACCTGGCCGAAGGCGTAGCCTTGCTGGGAGACCTCGATGGTCAACGCCTCGACTGTGTTCTCGACCTTCTCCGAGTTGTAGACGCGGCCGCTCTTGGTCATGATCGCGCCTCGCAAGGCGTCGATATTGAGCGACGGCAATGCGCTCTCGACGTCGATGGCGCCAAAGCGGTAACGCTCGCCTTCGTCGATGGTGAAGGTGATGAAGAAGCCGCGGCCGTCGCGGTCGAGATCGGCCGTCGCCGAGAGGACGCGGGCATCGGCATAGCCGTTCTTGAGATAGAACTGGCGCAAGAGCTCGCGGTCGAGATTAAGCCGGTCGGGATCGTAGATGTTGGTACTCTTGAGGAAGCTCAGGAGGGTCGTCTGCGTTGTCGAGACCACGTAGCGGAGCTGGGAATCGCTGAAGGCAGAATTGCCGATGAAGTTGATGGCGCGGACCTTGGTGCTACCGCCCTCGTTGATCTCGAACACCACGTCGATGCGGTTGTTGTCGAGATTGATAATCTTGGGATCGACCCGGGCGGCGTAGTAACCCTGCCGGCGATAGAGGTCGAGAATGCGCTGCACGTCGGCCTGCACACGGGAACGGGTATAGACCGCGCGCGCCTTGAGCTGCACCTCGGAGGCGAGGGTGTCGTCCTCGATCTCGCGGTTCCCCTCGAAAGCGACCCGGCTCACGATCGGGTTCTCGATCACGACGATGACGATGGTCGCCCCTTCGCGCCTGATACGCACGTCCTGGAACAGACCGGTGGCAAACAGGGCCTTGAGCGATTCGTCGACTTGGGCCGGATCGTAGGCGTCGCCGGTGGAGAAGGTGAGATAGGAGCGGACCGTCTCCGGCTCCACCCGCTTATTGCCTTCGACACGGATGGTCTGGATGTTCCCGGCGGCCTGCGCATGGGCCGAAAAATCGCCAAAGCTCGCGCTAAGACCCAGCGAGAGCGGGACGCTACTCAACACGATGACGGCCGCGAGCAGCCCTCTGGCCAACGTCCACCGCACCATTACTGGTGTCTTCCCCTCAAAGCCGATCCCCGCCGCCGCTACGGCTTCAGGATCGAAACTGGCCACTGTTTTGTGGCCGATTTTTGGTTCCCGCCTCATTGCGCAAGCGGGGGCCTTAAAGCCCCCGCTGAAAGCAATGCCTCAACACCTTAGTCTCACAAAAACTTCAAGTGAATCAAGTCATTCCAGGTTGCAAAGATCATCAACATGAGGACGAAGGCGAGCCCGATGCGGAAACCGATTTCCTGGATGTTCTCGCTCAACGGGCGCCCTCTGATGCCCTCAATGCCGTAAAAGAGAAGATGACCGCCGTCGAGCATCGGTATCGGGAAGAGATTCAGGAGCCCAATACTGACAGAGATGACGGCAGCAAGATTGAGAAGCGCAACAAAGCCCGCGCTCGCAACCTGGCCGGATACTTGCGCGATGCGAATCGGCCCGCCGAGCTGGTCGGCCGCCTCTCTGCCCCTCGCCACGTCGTAGAGATAGCCGAGGGACCGGGACACCACGAAGTAGCACTCTTTCACCGCCATGCCGAAGGCGGTCACTGGGTCATGGCGCTTCAGCGTCCAGTCGTCGGGAGCGGCGCTCCGCTGAATGCCCAGAAGCCCCATCCGCATGGTGTTGCCGAAATGGTCGGTGATCGTCTTGAACTCGGGCGTCGCCGTGATCTCAACGGTCTTGCCTCCCCGGTCGACCACGAAATGGAGCGCCTGATCGGCGCTCGTGCCGACGATGCGCTGCATCTCGCTGAAGCTCTCGATGGCCGTGCCATCGATGCTGATCACGCGGTCGCCGGCCAGGAAGCCAGCCTTCTCGGCAGCACTTCCCGGGTTGACGATATCGACCTTGGCGGCCGTGATCCGCTCGCCGAACACCGAGAAGATCGCAGTGAAGATCACGATCGCCAGGATGAAATTGGCGATCGGGCCGGCCGCGACCACGGCGGCGCGGGCCGCCAACGGCTTTGCCTGAAAGCTGCGCGCGCGTTCCTCCGGTGACAGATGCTCAAGCGACTTCCGGCCGCCGGCGCTTGCGACATTCTCGTCGTCGATGAACTTCACGTAGCCCCCGAGCGGGATCCAGCTGATCTTCCAACGGGTGCCGTAGCGGTCGTTGAAGCCGACGATCTCTGGGCCAAAGCCGATCGAGAACGCCTTCACTGCCACTCCGCACCAGCGGGCCACGAGGAAATGGCCGAGCTCGTGGAAGAACACCACGACGGTGAGAACGAAGAGAAAGGGAAGGAGGTAGCCGAGCAGCGTGTCGCCGAAGCCGGAGAGCTGACTTATCATGTTCATATGCGAGGTTATCCTCAAGATTTAGACCGTTCTTAGACGGCCTAGGAAGGTTATGCAAACCGCCCCAGCAGCGAGCGGGCGCAAGCCCTCGCCTCGGCGTCGATGGCGAGCACGTCCTCCACGCTTTCACGGGTGAGCGCGAGCAGACCGGAGCTTGCCTCAAGCGTCGCCTCGACCAGGCCGGCAATGGCCAGGAACCCGATTTGCTTGGCGAGAAAGGCCTCGACTGCCACCTCATTGGCGGCGTTGAGCACGGTGCCGGCGCTTCCGCCGGCCTCCAGCACCTCTCTTGCCACGCGAAGCGCCGGGAAACGCTGATCGTCCGGCGCTTCGAAGGTGAGTGCGCCAAGCGCTGCAAGATCAAGGCGCTTGGTCGGCGCATGCATGCGCCCGGGCCAGGCGAGGCTATAGGCGATCGGCGTGCGCATGTCGGGACAGCTCAGCTGCGCCAGCACCGAGCCGTCGCTCAAATGAACGAGGCAGTGCACGATCGATTGGGGATGGATGAGAACATCGAGCTTCATCGGGTCGAGCGAGAAGAGGTGGTGGGCCTCGAGCAGCTC
Organism: Methyloceanibacter sp.; assembly: GCA_016649675.1. GTDB lineage: Bacteria > Pseudomonadota > Alphaproteobacteria > Rhizobiales > Methyloligellaceae > Methyloceanibacter. Next base: position 1,558 of record JAENXG010000195.1, on the reverse strand, counting down.
CAGCCCCTTGTTCATCAGCGTCGCCGAATCGATCGTCACCTTGGGTCCCATGGACCAGTTGGGATGGTTGAGGGCCTGCTCGGGCCGCGCGTCGCGCATCTGCTCGAGGCTCCAGCAGCGGAAGGGCCCGCCAGAGGCCGTGAGGCACACACGCTCGATGCGCTCCTTGGGCACGCCGACCATCGCTTGCGATGCTGCGGAGTGCTCGGAATCGACAGGAAGGAGCGTGGTCTTGGCGCGGGCCACCTCGGCCATGAAGATGTCTCCAGCCGAGACGAGGCATTCTTTGTTGGCGAGCGCCGTTGCCGTCCCCTGGCGCACCGCTTGGAGCGTCGGCTTGAGGCCGGCGGCGCCCACGATCGCCGCCATCACCCAGTCGGCCGGCCGGCTTGCCGCCTCGAGCAGCGCCTCCTCCCCGGCCGCCACCTCGATGCCGGTGCCCGTGAGGCCCGCGCGCAGTGCCGCGTAGCATTGAGGGTCGGCGATCACGGCGAGTTCGGCCCGATGCAAGATGGCGAGCTCGGCAAGACGGGCAGCGTTATGCCCGCCGGTGAGCGCAATCACTTGATAGGCCGACGGGTTGCGGCCGATAAGATCGAGCGTGCTCTCGCCGATCGAGCCGGTCGCACCCAAGATCGAGATCCGCCGCGGGCGCAGCGCCGCTCTTCGCTCAATCTCGATGGTGACCGATGTCAGGGACGGAAACACGGGCGAGCCCTCGCCTTACCAGATGAGCAGCGCCCGGCCCGGATTGGCCGGATCGCGAAGCGCGATGAGGCCAGCCAGGACCGCGGCGAGCAAGAGGCCGTCGATGCGGTCGAAGAGCCCGCCATGGCCAGGGATAAGATGGCTCATGTCCTTGGCGCCGAAGCGGCGCTTCACCGCGCTTTCAACCAGGTCTCCGAGCTGGCAGGCGAGCGCAAGCGCCACGCTGACAAGGGCAAGCCGCCACGCCGAAGTGACCTCGAGGACCAAAGCGAAAGCATAACCGACCAGGGCGGGCGCCGACGCGCCTACGATAAATCCACTCCAGGTCTTGCGCGGCGAGATGCGGGGGGCAAGCTTCGGTCCGCCAATGAGGCGCCCGGCGGCATAAGAGGCCGTGTCGGTGGTCCAGGCGACGGCGAAGAGATAGAGCACGGAAGCGGCGCCGAGCCCCGGATCGCTGCGAAGCCATACGAGCGCCCAGGCCGGGAGCGCCACATAGGCGAGGCCCGCGATCGACCATCCGAGCGTGTTCGAGGCCATGCTGGCGAAGCCGATGGCGGCGACGGTGGCGGCAAGGGCAATGAGCGCAAGGTCCGGCCGCCCGAGCGTGACGAGGATGGCAAGGGCCGCAACGCCAATCGCCTCGATCAGAGCCATGCGGTCGAAGCTCGTGCCCCTGACGAGCCGGCCCCATTCCCAGGAGATGATTACGCCTGCCGCGATCACGAGGACGACGAAGCTCCAGGGGCTGGCGATCGCCGCCACCAGGGCGAGCGCCGCAAGCACCAGCGCCGAGGCTACGCGCACGACGACTTCCCGCTTCTGGCTCTCCGCTCCGTTGCGGTCCTTC
>JAENXG010000490.1 GCA_016649675.1 Methyloceanibacter sp. | reverse complement strand
GGCAATAGTGCATTTTTGCCTATTCTGTAATCCAATATGCCGTCGCCCGCCGGGTAGCCCCTCGCGCTCGACCCGTAAAAGACTCCTTAAAGCCAATGACTTGCCGCCTTTCGCCGGAGTTGGCACGGGGCTTGACTGTGCTTTTGGGTTCACGCGGCTGGAACGGACGCAGTCAAGAGCCTGGCAGCCGCAAACATGGAGGGGTTCGAAAGATGAAGCTGGTGATGGCGATCATCAAGCCATTCAAGCTCGATGAGGTGCGCCAAGCCCTCACTGAGCTCGGCCTGCAAGGCATGACCGTGACCGAAGTGAAGGGCTACGGGAGGCAAAAGGGCCATACGGAAATCTATCGGGGCGCCGAATACGCCGTGAACTTCCTACCGAAGATCAAGATCGAGGTAGTGGTTCCTGCCAAGCTGGTTGACAAGGCGGTGGATTCCATCGTCGCCGCGGCCAAGACCGGGCAGATCGGCGACGGCAAGATCTTCGTCGTTCCCGTCGAGCAGACGGTGCGCATCCGCACCGGCGAAACGAACGAATCAGCGCTCTAGAGGGGGAGGAAGAAGATGACCCTAATGAAATATCTTTTCGCCGCGGTCGCAGCGATCATTGTGCTGTGTCTCGCCCATTTCGATCCGGCCTTGGCGCAAGACGCCGCCGCGGCGGCGGCGCCACCGGCTGCTCCACCGCCCTCACCGATCAATACCGGCGACACGGCCTGGATGCTCACATCCACGGCGCTCGTGCTGATGATGACGATCCCGGGCCTTGCCCTGTTCTACGGTGGCATGGTGCGCAAGAAGAACGTGCTCGCTACCCTCGGGCAGGCGTTCGGTGCGACCTGCATCATCACGGTCTTGTGGATGATCGTCGGCTACTCGATCGCCTTCACGACCAACGACAGCGAGTCGCTCAACAGGTGGATCGGCGGCTTCAAATATTTCATGCTGAAGCCGATGACCATCGATGCGGTGAGCCCGCTCGCGGCGACGATCCCTGAATCTGTTTATATGTGCTTCCAGATGACCTTCGCCATCATTACGCCGGCGCTGATTGCCGGGTCGCTCGCGGACCGCATGAAGTTCTCTTCCTTCATGGTGTTCATGGGTGCTTGGCTGGTCTTGGTCTATAGCCCGATCGCGCATTGGGTTTGGGGCGGTGGCTGGCTCGGTCAGATGGGAGCGCTCGACTATGCAGGCGGAACCGTCGTGCATCTGAACGCCGGAACCGCGGGCCTCGTCTGCGCCCTTGTGCTTGGCCCGCGCTATGGGCTCGGCAAGGAAAACATGGCCCCGTACAACCTCGTCTACAGCGTGATCGGCGCCTCCTTGCTGTGGGTCGGCTGGTTCGGGTTCAACGCGGGTTCGGCCGTCACTGCCAACGTCAATGCCGGCATGGCCATGGCCGCGACCCAGATCGCTACGGCCGCTGCTGCGCTTTCTTGGATGGTCTGCGAATGGATCATCGCCAAGAAGCCCAGCATTCTCGGCATCGTCTCAGGTGCGGTGGCGGGCCTCGTCGCCATCACGCCGGCATCGGGCTTCGTCGACCCGACGGGCGCGCTGATCATCGGTATCTTGGCCGGCATCGTCTGCTACTTCGCAGCGGTGCACGTCAAGAAGATATTCGGCTATGACGACGCGCTCGATGCGTTTGGCGTGCACGCCGTAGGTGGCGCGCTCGGCGCGATGTTGACCGGCGCGCTCGCGTCCAGCGCCATCAACTCGCTCGGGAAGGGTTGGTTGACCGACGGCAATGGTCACCAGATGCTGATCCAGTTCTATGACGTCGCCGGCACGTTCGTGTACTGCGCCATCATGACTTTCATCATCCTCAAGGTGATCGACGTCTTCATCGGCTTGCGGGTCCCGCAGGCCGTCGAAGTCGAAGGCCTCGACATCAACCTGCACGGCGAGGTGGTGCAGTAAGGGTCTCATCGCG
>JAENXG010000045.1 GCA_016649675.1 Methyloceanibacter sp. | reverse complement strand
TCAGGGTGCAGAAGGGCCCAAAGCAAGAGGGCGACGGCTATGTCATGATCACGCGCAGCCCGGTGGCCTGGTGGTGGCTTCCGGTGCAGGAGCATCCCGGCGACATGGAGGTGACCCGCGCCTGGCAGGTGATGGGTGCGATCCACAAATATATCGCGACCCACAAGGACGACAAAGGCGCGCTTGAGATCAAGGACGACAAGACGGGCGAGACCGTGCCGCTGGACTTCGTCGAGATCCACCAGCCGGTGCGTCATCTGAAAAAGGAGGGCGAGTATTTCGTCTGCACCGACTTTCGCAAGCCGGGCAGCACGGATGAGTATTACGACATCGATTTCTGGGTGAACCAGAAGACCGGCAAGCTCGAAGTCGACAATGTCAAGATCCATAAGGTCCCGGTGCAAGAGGACGGCATCTGGACGCAAGTGCCCCGCTACACCTTCGAAGGCATGGACTTCGACGTCACCAATTGACGCTTCCAGTGACCCCGGTCACAGACGCGGGGCTGGCGGCGAGGCTAAACGAGAACGTCCCGGGAGCGCTTCCCGGGACGTGGTCACGTCAACCCCGCACAGGAGGTCACCATGATCAGGGCTTACATCACTTCAGCCATCGTTGGCACGATGATGCTCGCGACCGCCGCCATCGCGGCCACGACCGGCGAGTATAGCAACATGTGCACGATGGGACTTGCGCTCGGCAAAGACGTCCAAACCGACTGCTCCATCAATGCGCAGATTGACGGCAAGACCTATTGCTTCGGCAGCAAGGACGCCATGGCTGAGTTCATGAAGGACCCCAAGGGCAATCTCGCCAAAGCCGCAGCCTATTACGCGACCAAGCACTAGTCTGGAGCGCCCCCCGCGCTTCGCGCCAGGGCAATCCCAAGGCCCGCTCCGCAACTCGAGGGGCGGGCCTTGCTACGTCCTAGGTCACGCCACCTGAGTTCCGCGCCGTGCCACGAGAAGCCGCGCTAACGTATCGCGGGTCGAGAGGTCGGCGCGGCCATCAATACGCGCCGGCCTGAAATGGCGCTGGAAGGCTTCGACCACCTTCTCCATACCCGTGCCGTAGGTCGATGTCACCTCAACCCCATAGCCGAATTCCAACAGCTGACGCTGCAGCTCGGCGACGCTCATCCCTTCATCGCCCGGCCCCAAGCCTTGATCGTCGCCGACCGGAGCGGGCGGAACCCAAAGCCCAATGCCGGCGCGCGCGAGCCGCGCCCAGTCGAACTTCTCCCCGGGATCGCGCTTCCGCCCCGACGCCACGTCGGAATGGGCGAGCACGCGGTTGGGCGGGATGGCGTGGCGGCCCAGGATGTCGAGGCACAGCGCCTCGACGGCCTGCATCTCGGCGTCGGGAAAGTCGGGATAGTCGAAATCGTGGCCGGGATTGTGGATCTCGATGCCGATCGAGCAGGAATTGAGGTCGGTCTCCCCCGCCCACAGGCTCTGGCCGGCATGCCAGGCCCGCTCGGCCTCCGTCACGATCTGGGCGATGCGGCCCTCCTCGTCGACGAGATAATGGCAGGAGACTTTAGCCTCCTCGCGCGTGAGCCAATCGAGCGCACCCTCGGCCGAGTCCATGCCGGTGTAGTGCAGGATGAGCATGTCGGGGCGCCGCCCATTGGCCCTCGGCTCGCGGTTCGGCGACGGACACCACAGCGTAGCGAGCGGACTGTCGGGAGCGGCGGTCATGGAATGCGATCTAAACCCACTCTCGTCATGCCCGGCTTCATGCCGGGCATCCACGTCTTTCAGAACGTACATTCAGGAATGCAAATTCGTGGATGGCCGGGACAAGCCCGGCCATGACGCGCCGCTACATCCCGCGCTCTTTGGCGATCACGCCATAGGCCTCGTTGATGGCCGCGACCTTCTCGGTGGCGATGGCCACGAACTCTTTCGGCACGCCGCGCGCCATCAGCTTGTCGGGATGATTCTCGGCGACGAGCTTGCGGTAATGGCTCTTCAGCTCCTCGTTGCTGATCGAAGGCTTGACGCCCAGCACGTCGTAGGGATTGCGCTTGGCGGCGATGACGTGACGCGCCTTGATATAGGCGAACTCCGTGTCGGTGAGTCCGAAGCGCTTGGCCACGCCCGCCAGGAACTGCTCCTCGCGCGGATGCAGGTTCTCATCCGCCTTGGCGATGTGGAACAAGCCTTCGAGCACGTCCTCGAGGAGCTTGCGGTTGCCCTTGAACATGGTGGCGAGCTGCTCGGCATAGGCCTCGTAGCCGGCCACGTCCTGCTTGGCGAGATTGAAGACGCGCGCGACGTTCTTCATCTCGCCGTCGGGCACCTTGAACACCTCCTTGAAGGCGTTGACCTCGTCCATGGTAACGACGCCGTCGGCCTTGGCCATCTTGGCGCCGAGCGCGATGACGCCCACGGTGAAGGCCACCTGGTTCTCCGCCGGGCCGTCCTGCTCCTTGTCGCGATCTATGACGTAATGCCCCGCTACGCCGCCGAGCAGCGCCCCGATCGGACCTCCGATCGCGAGCCCCGCGGCAGCACCTGCGAGCTTGCCCCAAATCGACATTGTCGAATTCCCCCAAGCCTGTTGCTTTGCCTAGAGCATAAGGACTTTTGGGCGAGGCCGCATGTGGAGAATCGACCCACGGCCTTGCGTCCTTTGGCCCAAACGGCGGCTAGTAACCACGGAAATTGGCGAGGATCGAGACCTTGGGCTCGTCCACTTCGAGACCTTCCTTGAGGCGCCGCTCGACATGCCAGGAGCGCGCGAAGGTCCACACGGCGAGCCAAACCGTCACGGCCACGTTGGCAGCGCTCCCCACCCACAAGACCATGGGACCAAGCCCGAACAGGTTGGCGGCGGCTACGACGAAGGCCTCGAAAATGATGCCGAACCCGCCGGCGACGACGATTGCCGCGCAGAGCGAGGTGATGAAGATGCTCACAAGGTTGGTGCCGTGACGCGGCGGCTGTTTGGGAGCTTCGGTATCCATGCTGAGGGCTTTACTCTCGGAACGGGGCCAGGGGCGTGGCCCCCCTAATAGCCGAGCGGGGGTGTCCGGGACAAGGATGAGATTTGGTGCGCATCCCGGGCCAAAGAGACAAAGCGGCCAGGAGCCTCAGACCATCCTGCCGAGGATTCTACTCATTTCCTCGAACGAGAAGGCGCGCAGGATCTCGGACCGGACATTGCCGAGCGAGGAGGAACTGAAGGCGAGCGCGGTCGCGCTCTCATCGTCAGCCGCTTCGAACACCGCAATGACATCGTAACGGCCAATCGTCCAGCAAAGCACTTTGATGATGGCGCCACTCTTCTCGGCCATCGCTTTGAAGGCGTCGGCCCGGCCGATCGTGTCCTTGATGTTGCGCATGCCCTGATCCGTAAAGTTAACGAGCAGAATGTAGGTCTGCATCTTGATGCTCCTCGCGGGTCCTGGTTGGAAAGTGAATGACGGTTGAACTGCCACGTGTCGATGGCGATCACGTGAAGATCAGCTTGAGCAGGAAGGCCAAGGCAATGACGCCGACCGCCGCGTTGATCTCGCGGAAGCGCCCGGCAAGCGCCTTCAGCGCCACATAGGCGATGAAGCCGAGCCCGATGCCGGTGGCGATGGAATAAGCGAGCGGCATCATGATCGCGATGATGAGGGCGGGGATGTACTCCGTCGCGTCGTCCCACTTGATCGCGCCGAGGCTCGCCGCCATCAGGCAGGCGACGAAGAGGAGCGCCGGCGCCGTCGCGTAAGCCGGCACGGTCTCGGCAAGTGGGGCGAGGAACAGGCTCAACAGGAACAGCGCCGCCACGGCAAGCGCGGTTAGCCCCGTGCGGCCCCCCTCCTCCACGCCCGCCGCGCTCTCGATGTAAACCGTCGTGGTCGAAGTGCCGAGTGCCGCGCCGAGCATGGCCGCGCCGGAATCGGCAAGCAGCGCCCGGCGAAGCCGCGGCAGGCGCCCTTCTTTGTCTAGAAGCCCAGCCTGACGCGCAACCCCGATCAGGCTGCCCGCCGTGTCGAGCATGGTCACGAGCAGAAGGGTCAGAACGATGATGACGAGCCCGAGCTGAAACGCGCCGGCAAGATCCAGTTGGAAAAGAGTCGGCGCAAGCGATGGCGGGGACGCGGCAAATCCGTGCCAGGGCTCGAGCCCAAGGCTCACGGCGATGAGCGTCACGGCAAGCACACCGATGATGATGGCGCCGGGCACCTTACGTGACGCAAGCCCGGCGATGAGGAGGAAGCTTGAAGCGGCGAGGAGGGCTTGCGGCTTCGACAGATCGCCAAGGGTAACGAGCGTGACGGAATCGCCGGCGACGATGCCGGCATTTTGCAGCCCGATCAGCGCGAGGAAGAGCCCGATGCCGGCGGCGATGCCGAGCTTCAGATTCACGGGGATCGCATCGATCAGCCAGGCACGCAGAGGCGACAGCGAGAGCGCGAAGAAGAGCAGGCCCGACAGGAACACGCATCCGAGCGCCAACTGCCAATTGCCGCCAAGCTCGGGCACCACGGTGAAGGCGAAATAGGCGTTGAGCCCCATGCCGGGGGCGAGCGCGATGGGGTAGTTGGCGTAAAGCCCCATGATGATGGAGCCCGCCGCGGCGGCAAGGCAGGTGGCGACGAACACCGCGCCATGATCCATGCCAGCCTTCTCGAGGATCGCCGGGTTGACGAACATGATGTAGGCCATAGTGAGGAAGGTCGCGAGCCCGGCGCGGAGCTCGGTCCGGACCGTCGTTCCGGACGCCGAGAGGCCGAAGAAGCGGTCGAGCGGGCCTTGCGGCGGAGCGGCGTGAGGGGTCGGCGAGGCTGTCGCGGGTTTTGCCTTGTCAGTCCGCCGGGAGCGAGCGCTTTTCGGTTCCGGTGTTGCCATCCCTTCCCCCTTGTCGCCTCTTGCTCGGCCCGGCAGATTGACGCGTCATCGGGCGCCGTTGTCTAAGGTCAGTCCCTCTAATGTATCGCGTTGCCAGCCCTCTTGACGACGGCAACGGCTTCGATGGTCAGACCTGAACAAGCACATGGCCCCATGATGCGCAGTCGAATCCTGGTTGTTGTGCTTGCGCTGTGGGGCATCGCCACGATCGTCCCGGACCTCGTGCGGGTGGCGCAGCCGCTCGGCTCGTTCGGCTTCTACGCCAACAATGACGGACTGATCTACAACGTTACCGGGCCTTTTCCCGACGAGGCTTCCTCGCCGGCGTGGCAGGAAGGCGTACGGGTCGGCGACCGGCTCGACCTAGCGCGTCTCAAATGCAGCTTCGCGGATCTAGCGACCTGCGGCAATGCGCTCGCCCTGCTCGGCGGCCTGCAATTCGTCTTGCCTGGCCGCGGCGCGACCCTCGACCTTGCCGCGACCGAGGCCGCGCCAGCGCGGCAGGTGACGCTGATCGCTGTGCAGCGGCCGTCGAATTTCTTCATTCGCGCGGTGGTGGTCCTCGATCAGATCGCCGGCATCCTGGTGGTGCTGGCTGCCGCGTGGCTCGTGTGGACCAGGCCCTCGGCGATGAGTTGGGGTTTCTTCCTCTATGTGAACTGGTTCAATCCGGGCCAAGTCTTTGGGTTCTACGCCATCCTGCAGCAATGGCCGGCGCTCTTGCTCGCGCAAGACGCCGCCGCCTGCATCGCCGAGGCCGCAGGCTATGCGGGGCTCATCCTCTTCGTGCTGCGCGTCCCCAACAGCAACACGGAAGCGAGATGGCGCCCGCTCGAACGCGCACTGCCCTTCCTCGCCGCTGGCTTTGCGATCGCCCGGCTCTCCACCTATGGCAGCGTGTTCGGCTTTCCCACCGAGGCGACGACGCGGGCGGCAATTCTCACGGGCTTTCTCGTCGACTTCTGTGCGCTCGCGATCCTGATGGTGCGGCGGCGGACGCAGACGCCTGAGGATTATCAGCGCGTGCGGTGGGTGATGTGGGGCTGCCTCATCGGCTTGCCGTCCTTCCTCATCGCCGAGCTTGCCTCGGAGACGACGATCTTCGATACGGCCTGGGGTGACTTCACGCCGACGGAGGACATTATCGGCCTCCTCTATCTGGTGAACGGTATCCTCTGCCTGTTCGTGTTCGAGGCGGTGCGCCGGCCCCGCGTCGTGAGCGTGACGATCCCACTCCGCCGCGTGACCATTCTCGGCCTCACCCTCAGCATCCCGGCGCTGTTTCTGCATCATGAGGTCGAACGCATTCAGGAGCATCTCAGCCTGCCGGGCTGGGCCTGGCTCATGCTTGGTGCTGGCGCGGTGTTTCTCATCTCCCGTATGCACGATGGCGCCGTCCATCTTGCCGACCGCTATTTCAACCGGGAGGTCGACGAGGCGGAGCGCAAGCTTGCCGAAGCCATTCGCGGCGCTGGAAGGGCCACCGAGATCGACCGGCTTTTAGCCGATGAGGCGTACGATGCACTCAAGCTCGCCTCGGCCGCGTCCTTCCGCCGGCAGGGGCCGGTCTTTCTCAGGGATGAGAATGGAAAGGGCTGGGACGACGGCACGACGCGCACGCTCAAGCCCGAGGCGCCGATGCTCGCGCCCGTTTCGGATGGCAAGCCCTTCTCTCTGGCGGAGGACGAAGCTGACGGGCTCGATCTCCCTTCGGGGCTTAGCCGCCCGGTTCTCGCCGTGCCCGCCGTCAATCCCATCCGCTGCTTTGCCGTGTCGCTCTATGGGCCGCATGCCTCCGGCACCGACCTCGACTCCAATGAGCGCGCCATGCTCGCGCGGCTGGCCCGCGACGCCGCCGCCATGTATGCGGAACTCGAGAGCGGAGAGCTGCGGCGCAAGGTCACGATGCTCGAAGGCGAGCTTCAAGCCGCGAGGCCGCCGTCGCGAGGACGCACCAAATGAGGGGAAAGGACTAGCGCATGGCGATCTACGAGCTCGACGGGACAAGGCCTGAGTTTCCCGCCGACGGCCTGTACTGGGTGGCCGAGACCGCCGCCGTGATCGGGCGCGTGCGGCTCCATTCCGAGGTGAGCATCTGGTACGGCTCGGTGCTCCGCGGCGACAATGAGTGGATCGAGATCGGGGAGCGCTCGCAGATCCAGGACAATGCGACGCTCCACACCGACCCGGGCTTTCCGCTCACCATCGGCAAGGATTGCGTCATCGGCCATAACGTCGTGCTGCATGGCTGCACGGTTGGCGATCAGAGCCTCATCGGCATGGGCGCGATCTTGCTCAATGGCGCGCAGATCGGTGCGAATTGCTTGGTCGGCGCCGGCGCGCTTATCACTGAAGGCAAGACCTTCCCCGACAATTCGGTGATCCTCGGGGCCCCTGCCAAAGCCGTGCGCGAGACCGACGAGAACGTGCGCGCCATGATCGCGCGCGCGGCGGACGTCTACGTCAAGCGCTGGAAGCGCTACGCTGCGGGTTTGAAGCGCATCGGATGAGCGACAGCGGCCAATGGCAGTTCTTCATCGACCGGGGCGGGACGTTCACCGACATCGTGGCGCGGGCGCCTGACGGCAGGCTGCTCACGCGCAAGCTCCTCTCGGAGAATCCGGAGGCTTACGAGGATGCGGCCCTCGCCGGTATCGCCGACCTGATCGGCTGCCCGCGCGGGACGCGGCTGCCGGCGGACGCGATCGCCAGCGTCAGGATGGGCACCACCGTCGCCACCAATGCGCTGCTCGAGCGCGAGGGCGATCCGGTTCTGCTCATCGTCAGCCAGGGGTTCCGCGATGCGCTCGAGATCGGCTATCAGGCGAGACCCAAGATCTTCGCCCGCCGCATCGAGAAGCCTTCGATGCTGTACACACGTGTCGTCGAGGTGCCCGAGCGCGTGCGCGCTGATGGGATGATCGAGACCAAGCTCGATCTCGAGGCGACAAGCGCTGCGCTGAAAGCCGCACGCGCCGACGGCATCAGCGCCATGGCCATCGTCTTCATGCATGCTTACGCCTACCCGGCGCATGAGCGACAGGCGGCCGCGCTCGCACGGGAGGCAGGCTTCACGCAGATCTCGGCGAGCCATGAGGTGAGCCCGCTCGTCAAGTTCGTGGGCCGCGGCGACACTGCTGTGGTCGATGCTTATCTCTCGCCGCTGCTGCGCCGCTATGTAGACCGCGTCGCTGCGGCGCTTCCATCTCTCCCCAGCGGGGGGAGGTCGGCGCGCTTCAGTGCGCCGGGTGAGGGGCAACAAACTTACGTTGGAACCCCCCTCACCCCGGCCCTCTCCCCGTCGGGGAGAGGGAGTTCGCGCCTTGCTCGTGGCCAGCAAGCACCACGCCTCCTCTTCATGCAGTCATCAGGCGGGCTGACCTCGGCGGCGCTGTTCCGGGGCAAGGACGCCATCCTGTCAGGGCCGGCGGGCGGCGTGGTCGGCGCCGTAGAGACGGCGCGGCTCGCAGGCTTCGCCAAGATCATCGGCTTCGACATGGGCGGCACCTCGACCGATGTCTGCCACTATGACGGTCTTTATGAGCGCACGTTCGAGAGCGTGGTGGCTGGCGCACGCGTCCGCGCGCCGATGATGCTGATCCACACCGTTGCCGCCGGCGGCGGCTCGATCCTCCATTATGACGGCGCGCGCTTCCGTGTCGGTCCCGACTCGGCGGGCGCCGCTCCCGGACCTCTGAGCTACCGGCGCGGCGGCCCGCTCACCGTCACCGACGCCAATGTCACGACGGGCAAGCTCCTGCCTGATTTCTTTCCGCCTATTTTCGGGCCGGGCCAGGACCAACCTCTCGATGCCGACGCGGTGCACAAGGGTTTCAAGTCGCTTGCCCGCAAGCTCGGCGACGGCCGCTCGCCTGAAGAGGTCGCCGACGGCTTCATCAGAATCGCCGTCGAGAACATGGCGAACGCCATCAAGACTATCTCGGTGCAGCGCGGCCATGACGTGACCGAGTACGTGCTCAACTCCTTCGGTGGCGCGGGCGGGCAGCATGCCTGCCTCGTCGCCGACGCGCTTGGGCTTACGAGCGTGCTGATTCACCCGCTCTCGGGCGTGCTGTCGGCCTTCGGCATGGGGCTCGCGTCCTTGCGCGCAACGCGGACCCGCACCGTGCTCGCAAGTCTCGACGATCACGGCCTTGCCGCGCTCGCCACGATCCGCCCGAAGCTCGAAGAAGAGGTCAAGCAGGAGCTGGTCCGCCAGGGCGTCGACAGCGGGGAGATCACGGTCATCGCGCAAGCCCATCTCCGCTATGCCGGCACCGACAGCTCCCTTCCCATCCCCGTCGCGAGCTTGCGCGGCATGCGGGCGCTGTTCGAGATCGCCCATCTCAAGCGCTTCGGCTTTATCAGCCCGGAGAAGGACGTCGAGATCGAGGCAATCGAGATCGAGGCGGCCGGAGGCGGCGAGAAGATCGTGGAGCCCGAGCTTCCGGTCTCGGCGACCGCCCCTGCTTCGCCCCATACCGTCACCGAGATCTTCACTAGCGGAAGCTGGCACGAGGCACCGGTCTTTCTCCGCGCCGATCTTGCGCCGGGCGATCGCATCAAAGGACCGGCCCTCATCATCGAGAACCATCAGACCGTGGTGGTGGAGCCCGAATGGGAGGCGGAGGTTACCGCGCGCAATCACCTCCTCTTGACCCGCATCGGGAAAAAATCCGAGGCCCGCGTGGGCAAGCATGCCGACCCGGTGATGCTTGAGGTGTTCAACAATCTCTTCACCTCGGTCGCCGAGCAGATGGGCTACGCGCTGCAAAACACGGCGCGCTCGATCAACATCAAGGAGCGACTCGATTTCTCCTGCGCCATTTTCGACGCGCGCGGCCGGCTCATCGCCAATGCCCCGCATATCCCGGTGCATCTCGGCTCCATGGACCGAAGCGTCGAGACGATCTTGCGCGAAATGGGCGACGCGCTGAAGCCCGGCGCCGTCTACATGCTGAATGCCCCCTATAACGGCGGCACGCACCTCCCCGACATCACCGTGGTGACGCCGGTGTTCGGCGAGAATAGCCCCGATCTTCTCTTCTTCGTCGCCGCGCGCGGGCATCACGCCGATATCGGCGGCATCGCGCCAGGCTCGATGAGCCCCAAGGCCAGCCGAATAGAGGAGGAAGGCATCTATATCGATCCCTTCAAGCTCGTGGCACGCGGCCGCTTTCGCGAGGATGAAGTGCTCGAGCTTCTGACCAAGGCCCCCTACCCTGCGCGGAACCCATCGCAGAACATCGCCGACCTGAAAGCCCAGGTCGCCGCCAATGAGAAGGGCGTGGCGGAGCTGCACAAGATGGTCCGCCGCTACGGGCTAGGCACCGTGCGCGCCTATATGGGCCATGTGCAGGACAATGCAGCCGAGGCCGTGGCCCGCGTCATCGCCAAGCTCAAAAATTCGCGCTTTGAGGTTGCGACCGATCAGGGCAGCCTGATCAAGGTCGCCATCACCATCGACCGCAAGGCCAAAAAGGCGACCGTCGATTTCACCGGCACAAGCGCGCAAGCTGAAGACGCGTTCAACGCGCCTGAACCGATCACGCGCGCCTGCGTGCTCTATGTCTTCCGCACGCTGGTTGACGATGACATTCCGCTGAACGCGGGCTGCCTCCGCCAAATCAAGATCGTGGTGCCGAAAGGATCGATGCTGAAGCCGCGTTACCCGGCCGCGGTCGCCGCCGGCAATGTCGAGACAAGCCAGACCATCGTCAATTGCCTCTATGGCGCCCTTGGGGTGCTGGGCTCGGCGCAAGGCACTATGAACAACCTCACCTTCGGCAATGAGCGCTTCCAATATTACGAGACGATCTGCTCGGGCGCGCCGGCGGGCGAAGGCTTCGATGGCGCCGCCGCCGTGCAGACCCACATGACCAATTCGCGGCTGACCGATCCTGAGGTGCTGGAGCTCCGCTACCCTGTACTGCTCGAGCGGTTCGAGATCGCGCGGGGCTCGGGTGGCAAGGGCAAATGGCGCGCCGGCGACGGGACGCTGCGTGTGATCAGGTTCTTGGAGCGGATGGAGTGCGCGATCCTCTCGGGCTTCCGCAAAGTGCGCCCCTTCGGACTGTTCGGCGGGGAGGACGGTCAGCTCGGCGAGAATTGGGTGCGGCGCAAGGATGGAAGTCTCGAGCGGCTCAAAGGCTCCGACCAAACCGTGATCGAGCCCGGCGAGGCCATCATCATTAAGACGCCGACGGGCGGCGGGTTCGGGCCACGACGCGAGCGGAAATGAACCCATCGTCCTGTGCGAGGGCGAAGTCCGAGCCCCGAAGGACCACGCCCGCCGCCATTTGAGGATAACGACGCGGCGACGCGTCGCTCAGATCTGATCGATCTCGCTGATGTCCATCACGATCGGCGCATGGTGATGCGCCGTAATGGCGCCAAAGGCTGACCCGTGCACCTCGACCGGCTTTCCCACGAATTTCTTGATGCTCTTGGAGACTGCGTCATTGGACGAATAGATGTGGATCGTCGTTGAGCTCTTCACATTGTCGGACTCGTCGGCACCGCTAAGACAGGTCGGTACCGGCATTGTGAGGATGAAAGCCTTTTCAGGCCGGCCGTTGGCGTCTTCGAAGGTCTTCTGCGAGAGACTGCCTTCAGCAATTTCGCTTGCGTCGTTCGCATGCATGCACTCGGCCGCGTCTGATGCCGAAGCCATGAGTGCCACGGCCGTCACGATCAATGCGGGGAACGGTCTCATGAGGTTCGAGTGCCAAGACAAAGGAGCGCGGCGGCCTCATAATACTCGGCTCGCGCGTTGTGGAACCCTCGGCTCGAGTCGCTCAAAGGAGTAATGAACCATGGCCCGGTCAAAAAAGGCGAAGACCCGTGGCGATGCTCTTCCGCCGGCGACCGCAAGCGGCGCTGCACCGATCGTCGCGGCCACTATCGACTATGAGCGTTGGCTACATGAGCGCGTCGATGTCGTCGAACCGGATATTCTCCTGAAGCACCAGCAGATGACGGGTTCGCTGTTCGCATTCCTGCGCGCGACCTTCTACCGCTGGGGTCCGCTATGGCTGGAGGTCTGCCCTGACCTCGCCAAGGCACCGCGGGTGTTGGCGATGGGCGATCTGCATGTGGAGAACTTCGGAACGTGGCGCGATACCGAGGGCAGGCTGGTGTGGGGCGTCAACGATTTCGATGAGGTTGCCCAGATGCCCTATGCGGTCGATCTCGTTCGGCTGGTTACCAGCGCCATCCTCGCCAAACACGAGAACGGGCTGGCCATCGATGCGTCCAACGCTGCGACGGCCGTGCTCGAAGGCTATGCTCAATCTCTGGAAGCGGGCGGCAAACCAATCATTCTCGAGGAAAGCCACCCTAACTTGCGGGAAATGGCCCTGGGCGCGGAGCGTGACCCCGTCCATTTCTGGTCCAAGCTCACCACCGCACCCCCCATGACGCCACCCAAGCGCATTCAGCGGCGGCTGCAACGGTCACTCCCCGGTGGAGCCGCCGAGGTCGCATTCTCGCATCGTATCGCCGGGGTGGGGAGTCTCGGTCGGCCGCGATACATCGCGACGGCTTCCTGCAACGGCGGTCTGGTCGCGCGCGAGGCGAAAGCGTGGTTGCCCTCGGCTTGGGGTTGGGCCAGGGGGCGGCCAAGGGAGCGCGCTTACTCGGTTTGGCTGCTCAAGCATGCGGTGCGGCAGCCGGATCCCTACTATGAAGTCGAGGACGGATGGGTCGTTCGCCGGATAGGCCCGCATTGTGGGCGAATCGAGCTGGCGGATTGCCCTAAGCGCCGGGACGAGCGGCTTATCTTGCGGGAGATGGGGCGCGAGACGGCCAATCTGCACCTGGCGACATCTGATCAGCGGGCCGAGGTGCTGCGCGATCTGACCGAGCGGAAGCCAGACTGGCTGCTCAATGCGGCGCAGGCCATGGCAAACGCTACCGAGCAGGACTGGAAAAGCTTCCGCTCCTCGCCATTGGCGGCCGGCAGCTAGCCCCGTCCTTCCTGATGCCATGCTAGGGTGGAACCGAGACCGCGCGCGGTCTTGGCTACTCCGTTGAGGAGATGGCGCGTCCCAGTGAAGAAGCCTCACGATGGGCGCCATGCCGAGC
>JAENXG010000462.1 GCA_016649675.1 Methyloceanibacter sp. | reverse complement strand
CGCTGAAGGCCTTGCGCCGTCTGAGGGTGCGCAACCTCGAGCTTGGTCCATTTGGGAAACCGAATGTCTGCTCTGGGTCAAAAGCCGACGTTACACGAACCCAGCGAGTTCGTCCGCTAAGTGCCAAAAGCAGAAGTGGGTGGTGAAAGTTTGCCGATCGCGCTCACCGCGCGCACCGTTCACTCCAGATTTTGCCGCTCCCGCTAGGCGGGATGACGATCGCAGGCTTCCGAAGCTGTGGTAGTCTCGGCCCTCGGGTAACCGAAGGCTAGGTGCATGTCATGAGCCTTAAGCCCAAATCGATTGTCGAGGCCGCGGCGGCTGTCGAAAGCAAGAATCCATCTCTCCTTGATCGCACCTTGGAGGCGGCACAGCGCGACCGGCCGACTGTCACTGCCGACAGCCAGAAGATGATCAGCCTCATCGAGGGCGTCTCGATTCGCGAAGTGCCGACGCATGCTGATGAACGGGGCAGCGTTGTTGAGCTGTATGACCCAAGATGGAAATGGCATCCCGATCCACTCGTCTTCGCCCACTGCTTCACGGTCCGGCCCGGCTACGTCAAAGGTTGGGGCCTGCATAGGACGCATGAGGACAGATACTTCGTCCTTGCTGGCGAGATGAAGCTCGTGCTCTTCGATCCGCGTCCCGCGTCTTCGACATACGGACAGGTTTGCGAGCTTTGCCTTTCAGAGTATCGGCGCTGTCTCCTCAACATCCCCCGATTTGTCTGGCATGCGGAGCAGAACATTGGAACCAAGGACTTGGTTGTAATCGATTTTCCGACTGCGCCATATGAGCACGGAAACCCGGACAAATATCGGCTACCGATCGATACTTCCCTGATCCCCTATTCCTTCGGCGATGCCAAAGGATGGTAGAAGGCCGTCAGCAAGACGGCCGGTATGAGCGGTCCGCTCAGAGAGGGCTGGGCGCAATTCATCCGACGCCCCACGCCTGATGCCGACGGCAACCGTCCTAGTCCCCACCCACGACCACGCGGAAACGCTGCCCTATGTGGTTGGGAGCGTGCAGAGGCAGAGCCTCCAAGATTTCGAGCTTTTCATCGTCGGTGATGGCGTAAGCGAGACCACGCGCGCCTTCGTGATCGACCTGGCGGCTCGGGATCCGCGTATCCGTTTCTTCGATTTTCCCAAGGGACCTCGCAAAGGCGAGGCGCATCGTCACGAAGCGTTGCGCAGCGCCAGCGGCCGGTTTGTCGCCTATCTAGGTGATGATGATCTCTGGATGCCAAACCACTTGGCGACGGTGAACGAGCTTCTGGGCGATGCCGATTTTGGCCACACGCTTCATGTGGGGATCAATGCCGAAGGACAATTGTTTGGTCTCCTAGCTGATCTTCAAAGTGCAAGTTACCGCAATCGGATGCTGACGGAGCCGTTCAACCGCTTCGATTTTAGTTTTGGCGCCCACACGCTCGAGGCTTATCGGCGGCTCCCGGAAGGCTGGAGACCACCCACCCCGGAGTGTCCGTGGGCCGATCTCTACTTGTGGCGCCAGTTTCTTGCTCAACCCTGGTGCCGAGCCAGATCAGCGATGATCCCAACCGGTATTTGCACACAGACCCATCAGCGTCCTCACCTCACCAATCGTGAGCGCGCTGCAGAATTGGCTCGTCTCACCGAGGAAATGTCCGCGCCCAACTACCGCGAATTTCTGTGGCGCAAGATTGCGGAAAGTTTGGCTCACCAACTCATCTAGAAGAATCGCTTGTGAGAGCGAAGGCTGAGCATCGGGCGTCAGAGGTGACGAGTGAACCCGGCACCGATGTCCGCTGTGGGTCACTAGCGGAAGTAGAGGCGCGTCTCCGATGCGTCCGCTCTTCCCCAAGCAGCAGACATCACTCGGCGCGGTCGGCACGTCGTTTAGTGCCAGGAGCAGACGTCCTGCGTGCCGCCCGGTCTGAGCACGGGCAGGCGAGGTTCATCGCGTGATGCGTGTGATCTTAGAGCCCTCAAGACTCAGGCTATACATCAGCCAAAAGCAACGAGGTGACGGCCGAAACGCCCACACCTCTCGCCCCAAGCTCCAAGTTCACGCCACGGGAAGTCGCAGTGCTACAGGCGCAGCTCACGCGAAGGGATGCCAAGGCTCCGTGCCCAACCCTCAAAATGGACGGG
>JAENXG010000016.1 GCA_016649675.1 Methyloceanibacter sp. | reverse complement strand
GCTCAAGAATTTCTGGTTCCTCGTCCATGCGATCGGAAGGAATCAGGATCGTGACCGGCTTACCGATGACCTCTTCCCCCATATAGCCGAACAGCCGCTCGGCACCGCGATTCCAACTTTTGATGATGCCGTTGAGGTCCTTGCTGACGATCGCGTCGTCTGATGATTCGACGATTGATGCCAGTCGCTGCGCATGCGCGTGGGCGCGCTTGCGGTCGCTGATGTCAACCAGCATGTTCACAGCGCCGATGAGGACTCCCGAGGCATCGTATAGGGGTGTTGGATAGGGCACGAAATGGACAAGGGTGCCGTCCGGTCGCTCGGCCACCGCCTCCATGCCACGGATCTGCCGCTGCTCTCTCAAAGCTAATCCGCAGCGCTAGCCCCTAATCACGCCAAAAGCCGAGTCCAAAGCCTATCGCAACGGCTGCAAAGGGGTTGCGCCGAATAGCATCGCCGGCGGCATCGTGCGCCCGTTCGTATTGATCACTCGCGAGATTCGCTATGCTGTTGCCCACATCGCCGAGGTTATCCTGCATCGCTCGCGTGTCGGAGGCCGGATGCTTTTTCGTAGTCGCTCTGGTGGTATTCATAGATTTCCCCACATTTGGCTAGCGAATTGGCGCTTACTGCTCAGGCTAACTTCTCACTGATCCATATCGTTCATTCGACAGGCATCGGAGCCCGAGACCGATTGTTCATCGGAATAAGGAACGAAGCTCTTTTCAGTTGGTTTCCCGGAAAGCTGCCTGGTGACCTGTCCTGGTCAGCGGGGCTCTTGTTACATGCAACTCCATGGGAGAACCAATATGGCTAAAGCACCGAAAAATCTCGATGACCTGTTCCACGACACGCTGAAGGACATCTATTTCGCGGAGAAGAAAATTCTCGCCACTTTGCCGAAGATGGCGAAGGCGGCTCAGAACCAAGAGCTGAAAGCGGCCTTCGAGAAGCACTATACGGAGACTGAGGGACAGGTCGATCGCCTCGAGCAGGTTTTCGCGATCATCAAACAAAAACCTCAGGGTAAGACCTGTGCAGCAATTGTCGGTATCACCAAGGAGGGTGCAGAGATCATGCAGGAATATAAGGGTTCACCTGCCCTCGATGCGGGCCTGCTCGCAGCGGCTCAGGCCGTCGAGCACTACGAAATCTCTCGCTACGGAACCCTTCGCACCTGGGCCGAGGAGCTGGGTCTCGATGATGCCGTTACGCTCCTTGACGCAACCCTAGACGAAGAAGAGGCGACGGACGAAGCACTAACGAAGATCGCCGAGACGGCGGTCAACCAACAGGCTGAGGCAGCCTAATCTATTCAGGCAAAGCGGCGCCCGGTGCCGTGAGGAGGTCACTGCCGAACTATGAGCACGACGACTACGGCTATTTCCTCACCTCGCATGTGCCGATCTACGACAGCCGAGGTGGCTACAGCGGCTTTGTCGGCGTTGATTTCGATATGCAGTACTACCTCGCGGAAGAAGCCCGTTTCCGCGTTATCGAAGCCGGATCCCTGGCAGTCGCGGTGCTGGCAGCCTTGCTCATCGGCTTCCTCGTGGCTCTATACTACGGCGATCTGCAGCGCCGCATGCGGGCGCTCTATTACAGGGCCACTCGCGATGATTTGACCGGCCTGCTCAACCGTCGCGGTGCCAAGGACTCGGTGAACACGGCCCTGGCAAGCGCCGCCGCGAGCTGTACGATGTTGCTCGTCGACATCGATCATCTGAAGTTGATCGTTGGGATGCATGGTCACAGCACCGGTGATGCGGTAATTGCAGGGCTCACGATGGAACTCGCCATCTCACCCCTATTGTGCTTCTGGCAGGAAGCCTGGCTGGGAGATTTCAAGCTCACGGCTGATGTGGATCCCGTACATCATACGAGAAGCGACCGCCACATATCGGAGGCTCGCGCTTTCACGATCACGCAACAGGATATATTTACTTGAGAGTTCTTCGCCGCCGCCCTGCTTGAGCTTCTCGTAATAAGTATCGAGATCTGTGATGCGCCAAACTGTATCGGACTCTGGCCGGTACCCGTATATCTCGAAGGTGTTTACGTCTCCGATGTAGGCGGAGACGACCTCATCGCCACAGACGAGAGCGATCATGGTGCCGACACCATGCGACTGACGCCACACAAAGGCTTTGGTGCCGTCCAATGGGGTCTACGCTTATGAACGCCTCACAGCCATTCTTAGGCGAAAGCTGCAGTTTATCCTCCTCGGCAACGATGCCGCAGTTGGGAAAGCATTCAGTGATGGCGCGGAGATAAACGTCCTGCGCCTTACGATCAGCAGAGGTAAAGACATCATCCATAGTGCCGCCATGGCTCTCCTTCAGATGCGCCTCAAACACCAGACACTCGTTGCGGATCGCCACCATCGCTCGCCGGACAGCCTCTTTGAGAATTAAACCAACCGCGTGCCCATTAACGGAGCCCAAATTGAGCTTGTCGCTCATCCCTCAACCCTTCCCCTTTGATTCAACGACACCTGAGCCCAACCTCATTTGCCTTAAGGTAACTGCCTTGAACCTCTCGAACCGCAGATCAAGTCGATCACGATCCGGCAGGTCCTTGACGCGGCTCGGTAGATGGATGGTCGCGCCATTCAGTTGCTTCAGCGCCTCGAGCACCGGTCCATCGTTCAGCGCGAGCAACCGTTCGGAAACGTGAAGACGAAAATCCGGGTCGATGCCGATCAGGTGAGCGTCAAACGCAGCATGATGCAGTTTTGAGAGCGGGATGCCGTTCGACACTATTGGCTGGCCGAGTTGCTCGTCCTTGTCCGCGACAATGTGGGCCGCATCGAGCAGCAACGGTTCAGGCAGCCGCGACACGGCGCAGCGGCCGTCATAGGCTGTGATGAATGGGCGCTCGGCTCTGCTCATGCCATCGTACACATGGGACTGATGCTCACGCTCGTCAGTCTGCTGCCGCCTGCCGCCGCCTGGATTCTGGCGCATACTGGAATCGGTAACTGGCTGCCGGGGTGGTTTTTTCCGGGGACGCTGAGCTTCTTTTTTCTGTTCGCGACCGAGATAATCCTCATCGGCGGTATCGCCGGCGGATTCGTGTGGGGCATCTATCTGCTGCTGGCCTGCAGGATCTCCGGGATCCACGATAACGACGCCTTCAGCGCCATGAGGCTTGGTCGTTACCGCCACTTTCTGCGGCTGCGCATCAAAGGCGACGAACTTACGATCTATCCAATAGCCATCGACCGGCCACCGGAGCGGCGCGACTGGCAATGGAACCCGGCCCGCAAGAAAGGAGACCAGAACGAGCCCGAGGTGATCCCCAAGTCGCCATTAAGTCCGCATCTGATCGAAGGGCCGGTCGTGATACGCGGGCCGAAGACGAAGAAGATGCCGGACGTTGCCGCCAGGGGGAAGGCTGGGGACGCAGCTATTTGATTGCGGGCATCATTTGGCCAAGCACGATCCGACTCTGCTTGGGACACGCCGTCGAGTGCGCCACCACTTTTCGCCCGAGCGTTACCCACCTGTTACCCATGAACCCCTGCGTTCAGCAGCTGGGCGTACTATGTGGGTGATTCGCAGGCGCGTGCAGAACCCCTCCCCCTCCCTCCCGGCTAGAGATCATGGCGACATACTCCAGAGAGGACTTTGAACGGATTGCGGCGGCAATCGGCAAGGACGTCGCCGACGTCATGCAACATGAAAAGAGCTTTGAAGCTGCAGCGCTTTGGTATCGCCAGGATTGCAGGGCGCCAAAGGCGCCTGGCCGCGTCGCGCCTTCCAACATGAGCAAGAGAATGACACAGATCGCCAACGATGCGCGGAAACTGCTCAGACACCTCGAAGTTTATGATCCCAGGCAGGCAGCAGACGGTCCGGGACCAATCGCACTCCTGGAATTTCTCGCATCCGCGGACGATGGGACTGAGGATGAGGTCATATGGGCCACAGCGCGGGTTGGGCGACTGGTGGAGGTCCTCGAGGCTGTCGATGCTACCAGGGAAATCGAGCGACATGCCGGCAAGGCCGACGAAGAAGCCGTTCGAATTGGGGAGCTCATCGTGCCAAAGGGCCGTCACGGCAAGCCTGCCGTGAACAACTGGATCGCCGCAATGATGCCGATCTACAAGAAGATCACGGGGAAGGACCCGCGCGCTTCGGTCATCGCCGTCGGGCCTGATCGCGGCAAAGCCGCTGGTCCGTTCATTCGTTTCTTGGAGGCCGCGAGCAAACCGCTAGACGCCGAGGGCGAGCCGTTTGGCATTGAATCCTTGCGAGACCGAGTCCGAGCCATTTTGACGGACGCTCGCCGTCAAAAATAGATTCGATTCCCCATTTTTTTGGTATTCGCCCGGCTTCTTACATCCGGGTTATGAGCCATGCTCGCCCAGATACCAAGAAGACCGCCAGTTCGGCACCAGCCGCGCTAATCGGCATTGTGCGCCTGCTTGCTCGGCAAGCCGCGCGCGAATGGGCTGACCGGCATCCTGAAGGCGATTGCCCCACACCGCCCCTCCCCCTTCCGGAGAAGCCGAGATGAAGGACGGCAGGGAGTATCTGCGTGCCCCCGACATCGTTCGGCTTACAGGGATGTCGCTCAGGACGGTCCGGCGCTGGATCGTCGACGAGATCATCCCCTCCGCCAAGCTCGGCGGCGCCAGGCTCGTGGCAAGAGCGGACCTTGAACGCTTGCTCGCACCCCTATCTGCGGTCACCGAGGAAGACACGGAGGATGACGACGAATAACAGGAATAATCAGGTAATTACCACACTATCGGGAAAGCTTAGTGCAAGGACACGTTCCATGTATGGTATAGATGTAGTCCCGAATGGCACCGCCTGTCACTCTCTGTCACCAGTGGCCAACTAGAAGGAAAAAACCAATGGCCAATGACCACAAAACTCCAACCACCCTCGAAGAGGTGATGCAGTTCGCGAACATCGCCAGCCCTGCCGAACGACGGCCGTGGATCGGCAAGTCGGCGACTGAGCGAATCTGCACCATGGCAGGCGTGGCACCGGCATCCGTACCGGCCGACGCGCCGAGCGTAAGGGCGATGCTGAGCAAGATCCGCCCTGCCGCCCACGGCATTACCGCCAAGACCTGGGCCAACTTGCTCAGCCGCTTTCGCATGGAGCTCAGGCTCGCCGGAGTTCTCGATCCGAACCATGCGGGCTCCGCGGCACGGCATCCGGCTTGGGCGACTTTGGTGCAGGCCATTTCAGGAGATAAGGCACTCTCGAACGGCTTGGCGTCCTTTTGCAATTGGTGCGCGGCCCAGAATATTTATCCCGACGATGTGGACGATGCTCTGGTCCAGCGCTTTCTCCATTGGCTGGAGCATAGGACCCTGTGCCCCAAGCCTCGTGACATTGTTCGGCAAACGCCGCGGTTGTGGAACGCAGCCAGCGAGCAAGTTGCGACTTGGCCCAAGGC
Organism: Methyloceanibacter sp.; assembly: GCA_016649675.1. Taxonomy (GTDB): domain Bacteria; phylum Pseudomonadota; class Alphaproteobacteria; order Rhizobiales; family Methyloligellaceae; genus Methyloceanibacter. The sequence goes on along the minus strand of JAENXG010000016.1, from coordinate 12,860 downwards.
GAAGCTCAAGCTGCTGTCGTTCAAGGCTCCTGCCAAACGGCTTCAATGGGGCGATTTACCAGAGAGCTTCCGCGCCGACGCTGAGGCTTATCTCGCCATGCGGGCTAATGCCGATCCGTTTGATGAGAGGCCAAATGCCCCTAGCCGCCCTCTAGCCGCAAGCACCCTTCGGCAGCAGAAAGTCCATCTCCGTCTTGCTGCGTCTGTTCTGGTCGAGAGTGGCGTGCCGATTGAGGAGATCACCTCCCTCTCGGCCTTAGTAGAGCGGGAGCGGTTCAAGACAGTTCTCCGTCATTACCTCGACCGCGCGAAGGGACAGCCGAATGCCTTCGTGGTGGGGCTAGCCAAGACCCTCATCCAGGCTGCCGACCACTATGTCGGAGCTTCCCAGGAGCAGATCACCCAGCTAAAGCGGATCGCCCGCAAACTTCCCTCCATCCCATTCGAGCTCACCGCCAAGAACAAGGCGTTCCTGCGCCAATTCGAATCCGATCGGCTCAGGGCCGAGCTCCTATTCTTGCCTGAGCGGCTGGTTGCCGACGTGGCAAAAGCATTGGCCGAGGGCAAATTTGATTTCGTCAGAGCCCAGGTTGCGGTCGCGATCGATTTCCAGCTGGCGATCCCGCTCAGGCCTCAAAATCTGAGTCGGTTGAATTGGCAGCGACATTTCGTTGAGCCCGACGGCCCCAGGGGGCGACTGCTTCTCCACATTCCTAAGATTGAGATGAAGGGTGGCAGAGAGGACTTCAACGCCGAAGTCCCGGACGACGTGGCCCGGCGACTTCGCTGGTATCGCCGTCACATCCTCACCCGCCTCAATGCCGATGTGAACGGCGATTTGTTTGTCACCAGGAAAGGCATCAGAAAAGATCAGAAAACCATCACGGTTCAGATCACCCGCGTGATCGCCGACCTGCTCGGCATCCATATGACAGTGCACCAGTTCCGTCATCTCGCCGGGGCGTCGTACCTCGATGAAAATCCGGAGGACACGGAAAGCGCCAGAGCCTTGCTCGGTCACGCTTACACCAAGACGACGCGGATCTACGTCGGCTCGGCGAGCCGGCGCGCCAGCCGCGCCTATAACCGCTTTCTCTTTCAGCAGCGGGACGCGCTGATACTCAAGCGCAAGCGGCAACGCATGCCCAAAACCAAGAAAGGATAGACTTATGCGCAAGCTGAAACATTTGCCGCTCGAGCAATGGCCCGCGGACGACCAAAAGGCCTTCGAGCGTGCCTACGAACCGGGCGACATATTCGATGAGAGCCGTGGTCCCGGCGCTCACCACTCAAGTGGCTGGCGCAGGATGATCACGACCAGCTACCGGCGGTGGCTAGGCTTTATATCGGAGGAGTATTCGGCCGATCTTCTGAAGCGGCCAACCGAGCGCATTACGCCCGAGCGGGTGCGCGCCTTTGTCGAGCACATCGAGGCGGAGGTCAGATCGACCACGGTGGCCATGTCTGTAGCTCATCTATATGCTGCCGCACGCCTGATCGCACCCGAGCTCGATTGGCGCTGGCTAGCTTCGATTAGGAGGCGACTCGCAACTCGCGCCAAACCTGAGGATCGATACAACCGCCTGGTCCCCGGCTGGCACACGCTCGATTTCGGAATCGAGCTCATGGAGGAAGCTACAAGACTGCCGAGCAACAAGATGGCAGATCGCCAATACCGTGATGGGCTCATGTTGGTGCTGCTCAGCCTCTGGATTATCCGTCGCCGAAGCTTTGCGGCCCTGACCGTGAGCCGACATATTGAGTTCGACCATGCTGGAATGAGCATTCTGCTTTATCCTGAGGATACTAAATCCAGGCGGGCCGAGAGCTTCCGGGTGCCCGAAGCGATTGTCCCCTATTTCACCCATTATTTTAATGCGATCCGTCCTCGGCTCGTTGGTCGCCGCCATCATGACGGTCTTTGGGCCTCCAACAAAGGAGGCCCCCTCACCGCTTGCCGAATTTTTGACATCCTCCATTCGCGGACCCTGGCGAAGTTTGGTAAAGCCATGGGTCTGCACGACTTCCGGCGTGCGGCTCATACCTTCCTTGCAATCGATGCTCCCACCCAGATCGGCCTGATTCCGGGCGTGCTGCAGCACGTCTCTCTCGCCACTGGCGAGCGGCATTACAATCTCGCCCGATCCATAGAAGCGAGCCGTCGATTCGCGTCACACCTTGCAAAAAAGCGCGCCAAGCTTCGTCCGGTGCAAGCTAGAAGGGAGAGCTGATCATGCGAGCCGTCATCTACGCCAGGTACAGCACCGACCTACAGAGCGTATCGAGCATTGAAGATCAGGTGCGTCTCTGCCGCGAGCGCCTGCAGCGCGATGGGCACGACCTTGTGGAGATTTACAGCGATCGCGCTGTGTCGGGTGCCACGCTTCTTCGGTCAGGGATTCAGCTTCTCATGCAAGATGCCACTCGAGGCGCCTTCGATCGCGTCTATGCCGAGGCCCTTGACCGCATCAGCCGCGATCAGGAAGACGCGGCCGGGTTCTTCAAGCGGATGGCCTTCGCCGAGGTGACAATCGTCACATTAGCCGAAGGCGAAATCAGTGAACTCCATGTCGGTCTGAAAGGCACCATGAACGCCCTCTTCCTCAAAGATCTTGCCCAGAAGACGCGGCGCGGGCTGCAGGGTCGCGTTCTGCAGGGGCTGTCTGGTGGAGGTGTCTGCTACGGCTACGACCTGGTTGCGGGAGAGACTGGCAGTCGTCGCGTTAATGCGAGGGAGGCAAAAGTGGTGCAAGCCATTTTTCGCGAGTTTACCGCAGGATTGAGCCCTCGTGCGATCGCCAGAAAGCTGAACCAAAAAGGTATCGCTGGGCCGTCAGGCGGGCCCTGGCGAGATACGACGATCCGCGGCCATTTTGGCCGCGGAACAGGCATTCTGAACAACGAACTTTATATCGGTCGACTGATCTGGAATCGCCTCACCTATCTCAAGGACCCCAAGACCGGTCGGCGTCGGTCACGGCACAATCCTCCTGAGAAGTGGATCGTCCAGGACGTCCCTGCTCTCCGCATTGTGGATGATGATCTATGGCAGGCCGTCAAGACACGTCAGGGTTCAATTCGAGCAAGCGACGGCGTTGCCAAAGCTCGGGCTACCCGGTTTTGGGAGCGCCGGCGGTCTCGCCACCTGCTAAGCGGCCTCGTACGCTGCAAGGAATGTGGCAGCCATTACGCCGCCGTGGGGCGCGATTACCTCGCCTGCTCTGCTGCTCGGGGCGGCGGCACTTGTTCGAATCGCCAGAGCATCCGCCGTGGTGCACTGGAGGCGCTAATCCTGGATGGATTGCGCAAGCGACTAATGGCACCCGATCTGGTCGAAGAGTTCATCCGAGCCTTTCAGAAGGAGGTCAACCTCCAGCGCCGCGAAGATGATGCCTTACGAGAGGTTCAGGGACGCGAACTCGCCAACGTCAGGCGCAAACTAGAGGGGCTCATTGAGGCCATTGCCGATGGCCTACGAGCCCCTGGCCTTCAGCAGCGACTAGACGAACTTGAGGCTCGCCGTTCCGAGATCGAACAAGGTCTGGCATCAGCGCCAACAACTCCTGTGCGCCTCCACCCCAACTTGGCGCAGGTTTACAGACAAAAAATTGAGCAGCTCCAGCTTGCTCTCGACGATCCGGAGATTCGTGACGAGGCCGTGCAGATCCTGCGAAGTTTGATCGAGTACGTTTCGATAGGACCGACTGAAAATGGGCTCGAAATCGAAATTGTCGGCGAAATCGCAAAAATGGTCGAGCTCGGGATTGAAACCAACCCAAAACAGGCCAACCTCGATGAGAAATCGACCCGTTCGGTAAAGGTGGTTGCGGGGGCAGGATTTGAACCTGCGACCTTCAGGTTATGAGCCTGACGAGCTACCGGGCTGCTCCACCCCGCGTCAATTCAACCGTGGTCCCCCTGCGATGGGGGGCCGGAACCTATAGCAGGTTCGAGGAAGATGTGAAGAGCGGCTTCCCGCGGCCGGCCATCAGCCGCGTGCGCTGCCCCTTATATGGGCCTTCGCGGCGCATTTGTGAACTCTTTAATCTGGCAGCAGCCAGGCGGGCTCGGCCGAGCCTCGATCGGCACCGAAACGATCGAAAAGGCCATGAGTTCAGTCCCCGCCCATGGCTTCCGATTTGCCACTGCTCGTGCCGAAAAGCTGCGTGTTCCCAAAGGACGATGCTGCGGGCTTTGGCCACCCAAGCCAGCGCTGGGTACGGGCCCCGCGTATCTTGTAACCGCCGTCAGGCGTTCGCTCGAACAGCCAGCGGCGAGCGGCGAACCGGTCCCGCACGAAATAGGGAACAACCGTCCCGAGGATCGCGCCGAGCACAGCGTCGGTAAAGTAATGCTCGCCGATCAGGACCCGGCTTGCCGCGATCCAGAACGCCACCGTGTAGAGCAGCACCTTCCCGCGCGGCCAGAGCATGGCGATGACGGTGGCAAACGCGAAGATGTTGGTGGCGTGGCCGGAAGGAAGGGATGCATAGTCGGGCGAAAAGGCAAACAGCTTGAACTCGAACGGGCCCATCGTGTCGAACAGCTTCGGCCGCGCCCTGCCGAGGATGTTCTTCGTAAGAGTGGCGACGAGGCCTGCCCCGCCCACGCTCACGAAGACGAAGCCGATCGTGCTTGCGATCAGACCATAGCCGGCTGCGTTCCTGAAGCCGACATGCCGACGGCGCAGCACGAGGGCAAGCGCGATGGCCGCCCCGGTGGGGATCAGCATCCAGTTCGATCTACCGATATTGGTGACCGCTTTGAAGGCCGTCCGCGCCTCTGGGTCAAGCACCCTCGCCCGCTCGAGCATGAACGGATCGAACAGGAGAAAGCCCAAGAGGACGAGGGAAAGCGCGAGAACCACTTGCTCGACGATGGTGAAGTTCTTCAGGCGCAAAATCATGCTTGCTCGCTTGGCCAACGTCTCTACGGTCCGCCGGTCACGCGATTTCGGCCGGACTTGGCGCGCGCCTGCCGAGCCAGATGAAATAGATGTTGCGCGAGTAGATCACGAGGCCGGCCGCTTGGCCAAGGATGAACACCGGGTCGGCCCGATAGATGGAATAGGCGAGCAGCAGAAGGCCGCCGAAAAAGCTGAAATACCAGAAGGTCTCGGGGATGATGCTCGCCCGCGCCTTCTCGGTCGCGATCCATTGCACGATGAAGCGCATCGAGAACAGGAGCTGAGCGGCGAAGCCGATAAAGATCCAGACCAGCTCGGTCGTGGGCGTAGCCTGCCACCAATGAACCAGGTTTGCCGCGTACATCTCGGTTCACCCCCCTTGATTTACCGAACGCTTGTGGGCGCGGATCCCGCGTCCTCCCGCCTCGGCGTCGACTTCGTTTAGCAAAACCCCTGCGCTCGCGCCCGACACATCTTCTGCTTCTGCGATCGGCGGAATGAGCGTCCGCTTGCGCAGCCAGCTCACGCCGACAAGGTCGTATAGCCCTATCAGAGCGCGGCCGAGATTGGTGTATTTTGACGCGCCCATGAGCCTTGGCCGATCGTTCACCGTCTCATAGGCGATTTCATGGCCATATGTGAGAAACAGCGCCGGGAGATAGCGGTGCATGCTCGTGAAGTAGGGGAGCTCGAGATAGGCTTCGCGCCGATAGAGCTTGATCCCGCAGCCGGTGTCGGGACAGCCGTCGGCGAGAACTTTGTCGCGGATCCAATTGGCGAAGCGCGATGCGGCCTTGCGCGACCCGGGTCCTTTGCGGCCTGCCCTGATTCCGGCGGCCATGGCAGGCTCACGGCCCTCTCTCCCTAGCCGCCCGGCAAGCCGCATGATATCGGTCGGATCGTTCTGCCCGTCGCCATCCATGGTGGCGATGACGGGAAAGCGGGCGGCCAGAACTCCCGTCCTGAGCGCGGCACTTTGTCCGCCGCGCCGCCCATGCCGGAAATAGCGAAGCGAGGGATATGTCGCGAGCAGCGTCTTGATCTCGGTCCCCGTCCCGTCGTCGCTCCCGTCGTCGATGGCCAGCACCTCCCCAAGCGCCGTTTCAGGCACTTGGGCGAACGTTTCCTCGATCAGGCGGCCGATATTGCCTTCCTCGTTAAACGCTGGAATGACAACGGAAATACGCATGAACGCAACTCTGGCTGGGCCGCGGCAAATGGGCTCTGAAGGGTCACCAGTAACCAGCTTTCGCCGCCGCGCACAACATTGTAAACCGGGGCCCTCCCCCCTCCTCAACGGGTATCATGCTGCGTCAAATCGAGCCCTCGTCCACCTCAGAGACCCGCTATTTCCTCAGCCTCCTCGTATGTCTTGGAGCGCTTCTCGCTCTGAGGCTGGCGGCAGTCTACGCGGCACGCATCGATCTCGTCCTCGACGAGGCGCAGTATTGGACCTGGTCGCGCGACCTCGCCTTCGGCTATTTCTCCAAGCCCCCGATGATCGCCTGGGTGATCCGGGGTGCAAGCGATGTCTGCGGGCAGTCCGAGGCCTGCATCAGGGGCGTCTCGCCCGTGCTCTACACGCTTGCCTCCTTCATGGTCTATCTGACGGGGCGCGCGCTCTACGGACCCGCGGTGGGCTTCTGGTCCGCCATCGTCTTCGACACTTTGCCCGGCCTCTCCTACTCCTCGCTCCTGATCACCACCGACGTGCCGCTGATCCTGTTCTGGACCATCGCGCTCTATGCCTGGGCAATGCTGGTGAAGCGGCAAAGCATGGGCTTTGCCATCCTGCTCGGATTAGCAATCGGCTTCGGCCTCCTCGCCAAGCAGGCGATGATCTACGCTTTCCTGTGCATGGCCTGCCATGCCGCGGTGTCGCGCGAGGCGCGCCAAGCGCTGAAAGGGGGCCGCTTATTCGTCGTGGTGCTTCTTGCCTTCGCCCTGTTCACGCCGTTCCTCATCTGGAACGCCGAGCACGGCTTTCCCACCGTCAAGCACACCGGCGCCAATATCGGCTGGAAGCCCCCGTTCATTCATCCGATACAGCTGGTTGAATATTTCGGGCTGCAGTTCGGCGTCTTCGGGCCCATCCTGTTCGCCGTTTTGCTGCGCGCAAGTTGGCGCGAGATCCGTCACGCGTCAGACCCGGGCAAGGTCCTGCTGCTCTCCTTCTCGTTGCCCGTGCTGGCGCTCCTATGCGTCCAGGCGCTGATCTCCCGCGCCCACGGCAATTGGTCGGCGACCGCCTATCCCGCGGCAACGATCCTCGTCACGGCGGTCCTGCTCGAGCTGAACCGGCGCATCCTGTTCGGGGTGTCTCTCGGCCTGCATCTCGCGATCGCGGTGATGCTCGCCGCGGCGCCCGCTTTCGCGCTGCAGCTACCGATGTTCGAGCGGCTCCAGTTCCTGTCCCGCGTCGTCGGCTGGCACGGCGTCGCCGATACCGTGCGCGAAAAATTGGCGCAAGACCACTATGGTGCGCTCCTCGTCGACACGCGCGAGATGGCCGCCGAGCTGCTCTATTATCTGCGGGACGAGCCCATAGCGCTTTATGTGTGGCCGCAAGGACCTTCGCCGAGCGATCAGTACGAAATGACGCGGCCCTTCACCGCCGCGACGCCCGAGCCCGTCCTGTACGTCTCGCTGAAGCGCTGCCCGTCGAAGTTCGAGAAATTATTCGGCGATTTCACCAATCTCGGGATGCAGAGCGTGACCCTCGTGAAAGAGAAGACGCGCATGGTGCATTTTTGCCGCCTTGCGAACTACAAGGGGGAGTCTGCGCCGGCGCCGGAAGCTCCGGCGCCTTGAGCCTCTAGCGGCTCGAGCTCGCCACCGGAGGACCGCTTGCCGCCACCGGAACGCGGACATCCACGGTGCCGGCATGGGCAAATTCGAGCGTGAGCATCAGCTCCTCGCCGGCTTTCAGCGCATCCTCCAACCCAACCAGCATCAGATGCGACCCGCCCGGCTCGAACACGAGCGAGGCGCCCGCCTCGATGGGGAGCCCGCCTTCGACTTTGCGCATCTGCATGATGCCGTCGGCGGTCATCGTGGTTTGATGCATCTCGACGGCTTTGGCCTTCGCCGTGCGGGCCGATTTGAGCACGTCGCCGGTCGCGCCTTTGTTGGCGATGGTCATGTAGGCGGCGGCGGTTCGGCCTTGCCCGATGGTCGGTCTGGCCCAGGCATCGGCCACTTCGAGGCTGGCGATCTCTGCCGCCCATACCGTCAGACCGACGAATACCAAAGCTCCAAGGGTGAGTAAAAGAGCGACGCCGATTTCGAACAGTCGGAGCTTGGTGAGCCCAAACATCGTTCTCTCTGGGGCGCTTCTGATGATGTCCCGGTGCCGCATCCAATCATCCCGGCCGCATACGAAAATCCCATGCGAATGCAATACTTTTCTATGTCGTGGCGGCTCCGCTGTCTTGCGCCGTGGTGTCGCCCGCGCGGAAATGTCTCACGACCTCCTGACCCTGGTCGGAAGGGGAGTCAGGAGGAGGCAAGATCGCGCCGCAGAGGCTTGCCGGCTTGGTTCCGCGGGATGCTTTCGACGGAAAGGATCTGCCGTGGGCTTCGGACGCCGAGCGACTGGCGGCAATATTCCAACAAATGCTCTGTGTCGCGGCTCCGCGCATGCGCCGACAGGACGACGGCTGCGGTGGGGATTTCGCCGTGAATGCGCGACTTGATCGGATAGGCGACGGCTTCTCTGACGTCGGGGTGACTCTCGAGCGTGTCCTCGATGGCACCCGGGAAGATATTGATTCCGTTCAGAATCATGACGTCGTCGGCGCGCCCATGGAAAATGAGCGGGGCGCCATTGTCTTGCGAGACGAGGTCGCCAGGGTAGAACCACCCGTCGCGGAAATTCGCGGACGCCCCGGCGCCGAACGCATATTCGGTGGCAATGTTCGGCTTGCGGATGCGGATCTCGCCGATCTCGCCGGGACCCAAAATGCCGCCGCTGGAGTCGACGATTTCCACCGTGACATTCTCGGCTGGAAAGCCAACTCCCTCGGGAAACGCCTCGTGTTGGTCGGGAGAGGCGAGCGAAATCATTCCGGTCTCACTGGCCGCATAGAGCACCCAGAGATTCTCCGTCAGCGAAGCTTTGACCTCTTCGCGCAGGCGCCCAGGGACTCTCGACCCTCCCGTCAGAATTCCCGTGAACGGCGGCAGCCTGCCACATCCGTTGGTCTTTCTATGGATGAGGGAGGTCAGTTTGTACGTGCTCATGTGGATGCTCGAAACCTTGGCGCGCTGGCATAGAGCGATGATGCCGCGGGCGGTGACGTCTCGCGCGAACACGCACGTATTGCCGGCGAGAAGAGAGCAGATGCGCAGGAGGCGGTGGGCATCGAATTCGAGCGAGCCTGTGCGCAGGACGCGCCGCACTCTCGTATTGTCGGCATACCGCTGCGCAGCCAGGAGCAGGCGTTCGAAGGTCAGTCCGAAAGTCTTTGGAAGATTGGTCGAGCCGGACGTATTTCGATAGACGCAGATGGCATCAAGGGCAGGCTCCCGGAAGACCGTGCTCGGCGTGACGTCAAGCGCCGCTGACATTGCTTTCGGGTCGCGCACGGGGGCGACGATCGTTCTTAAGCCTTCCATCCATGTCTCTGGCGTCCCGACCACGAGCTGCGTGATGCCTGTCTTGCGCCCGAGCGCCCGCTTGGTCACACCGTTTTCGTGCGAGCCGAGACTCATTTGGGGTGCGTCGAGAGCGAGCAGCGCCATCGAGCAGACGAGATGCCCGATCTCGTCTGGTATGCATATCCCGGTGGCCTCGCCGGGGATCAGGCCTTGCTGTAGCAGCCAGCTCGCAAAGGCGCTGACGCGCTCGAACAACTCGCTATAGGTGACGGTCGCATCGTCACTGACGACGGCTTCCGCATCCGGCTGGCGAGAAGCGTGCTCTTGGAGGACGGCGTAGGGAGAAACGCCCTGCATGTGCCGGGTGACCCGCCCAACGGATGACGACGCTGTCGATCCTGCGGTGACCCTCGTCACATCCTCGGTCAGCCTAATTGGTGCCGATCTTGACGCTGCGGCTCGGCGCGGGCTCAGCCTCGTCAGTACCCACTTTCGCCCCGAGTCTTGCGCCGATGGTCTCGTCGCTGAAGTCGACGCTTCCCGAAATCTGATCGCTCGCGGCGGCAAAGCCCAGGAGCTTCGCATAATCGATCTTGTCGGTCTTTTGCATGAAGTTCAGTCCCCCTGTTTGGCATTTGCGCGCATTGGCGACGCTAAGAACCCCCCCATCGATGATCCCGCCAATCTACGCTTCCGTTATCCCGGTCGCAACCTGCACACCTTCCGCTTACGGCGTGACGGCGGCGCGCTGCTGGGCGATCACAGCATTCTGGTCGTCCGGCTGGTCGGCCTCGGGAGCGTCGCGGCCATAGATGTCCGGCCTGAACTGCACCATGCCGTTCGGGTTGGCGAAGGCGGTGAGATAGACGAAATGCACAGGCACCGGCCGGCTCAGCTTGACGTCGAGCCGTTCGCCCTTCTCGACCTGCGCCTCGACCCTGGCGAGATCCCAGCCCTTCTGGTCGCTCAGCAGCCAGGCGACGAGATCGAGCACCTTCTCGACGCGCACGCAGCCCGAGCTGAATGCCCGCACCGACTGGCTGAACAGCTGCTTGAGCGGCGTGTCGTGCATATAGACGCTGTATTTGTTCGGCATGTTGATGCGCACGACGCCGAGCGCGTTGAAGGGCCCCGGCTCCTGGCGGAACTTGTAACTCGCCACCTGCGGCGAGTTCCAATCGACCGTCTCGGGATTGAGCGGCTCGGCCTTCCAGTCCGCCCTGACGGTGAAATGCTCGGCGGCGAAATAACTAGGGTCCTTGCGGATCTTGGGAATGAGGTCCTGCTGGGCGACGATATCGGGCACGCTCCAGGTGGGATAGAAATTGACCTCGACGATATTGGCGGACACGGCCGGCGTGGCGCGCGCCGGCTTGCCGGTGATCACGTTGCTCGAGAAGGTGAGATCTCCCTTGGTGACGCCCTGGGCCATGTAGGCCGGCACATTGACAAGCACATAGCGCGGCGCCTGGTTGATCTTCATCAGACCCTGGACGCGCGTGAGATTGGTCCTGAGCTGCTGCAGCCGCTCGGGCGCCGACACGTTGAGCGCCGCCAGCGTGCGCGAATCGACGAAGCCCGAGACGCGCAAGCCGTTGCGGATCTGGAAGCGCGCGAGCCCCTCGAGAAATTCGTTGTCGAAGGTGGGATTGCGGCCAGCCTCGCGCGGCAGATCGCCCTCGATCATCAAATGCTGCCGGATGGCGGCGATCTCCGGCGCCGTATCGCCCTGCCGGAGCGTGACCTTGTCTCCGCCGACCGCGGGCCAGCCGCCGGCTTGGACCAGGCCCTCGTACTTCTCGATCGCCTGTTGCAGGGCGGAGACGCTCGCCGCGCTCACGAATGGCACCGGCATTTGATAGTCGGCGCTATAGCGCTCGTAGAGCTCGGTGCGGACTTGGTCGCGGTGGGCCTTCTCCTCGGGGCTGACCGGACCGCTGTCGGTAAAGCTGTTGTAGGGGTTGAGGGGATCGGCGCGGCTCTGGTGCCACGGCGCCAAAATCGTCAGGGCGCCGATGAGAAGGCAAGCCGACAAGGCACACGCCGCAACAGGCTTCCGCCTGCTCTTGACCCCGTAACGCTTCATGCAGCAGCCAGCTTTCCCTAGTCCTTCGCCACTCATGGTAACGCGAGGCGACGGCATAAGGGAAGCCTACGGTTCGTGGCGGATGTCTTCGTTGCGGAGGCCCATCTTTCTACCGCTGCTTGTGGCTGAGTGTCGCAAAAAGACGGTCGATGAAGGGAGATTGTCCCGGTTGAATTTTGTCCCGCGCCTCGGCTGCGGCGAACCACGCCACGCGGTCCACCTCGGGGAAGGATTGCTGCCGCCCGCTTCTCGGCGGCCACTCCAGTTCGAAGTGGTTGGACTTGAGCTCGGCCGGATCGAAATCCCCCTCGACCGCGAAAGCCGTAATCACTTTGCGGCTCGGCTGCACGAGCTCGCCGAGCTCGATAAAGGCGCTCGCGCCCGCGGCCTGCGGAGCGCTACCAAGCTCCTCCTCGAATTCGCGAATGGCGCAAGCGAGCGGCTCTTCGTCTGGCCCATATTCGCCTTTGGGAATTGACCAGGCGCCGTGATCCTTCTTCGCCCAGAACGGACCCCCGGGATGCACGAGCAGAAGCTCGATGCCGGCGGCGCCTAGCCGATACATGAGGATGCCTGCGCTGCGCTTGCTCATGCGGCACGCTAGACGCAAAAAAGCCGCCGCGGAAATGATCCGGCGGCGGCTGTTGGTAAAACCAACTCGTGATAGAGGGGATAAAATCTCGATGAGGGCTCTGGTCGGCCCTTTTCCTTTGCACGCGCCCTTGGCAAGCCTGGCGATGACCTACTCTCCCGCGTCTTAAGACGCAGTACCATCGGCGCTGGAGCCTTTCACGGCCGAGTTCGGGATGGGATCGGGTGTGGGCGCTCCGCCAATATCACCAGGCCAGCGAAGGGCACGTGCGAAATCTGGTCTTAAATGCCCGTCGCGCTCACCTCGCCCAGAGGGCGATGGCGCAACGACGATGGGCACTGACAATGAAAGCAATCAAGCCAATCGAGCGATTAGTACTGGTTAGCTTCACGCATTACTGCGCTTCCACACCCAGCCTATCAACGTGGTGGTCTTCCACGGCTCTCAAGGGAGAACTCGTTTCGAGGTGGGTTTCTCGCTTAGATGCCTTCAGCGATTATCCCGTCCGTACATAGCTACGCTGCATTGCAGCTGGCGCCACAACAGCTCCACCAGAGGTACGTTCATCCCGGTCCTCTCGTACTAGGTACAAATCCTCTCAATTCTCCTACACCCACGACAGATAGGGACCGAACTGTCTCACGACGTTCTGAACCCAGCTCACGTACCACTTTAAT